>JBNKEN010000164.1:0-3891 GCA_050288805.1 Pseudoalteromonas sp. | reverse complement strand
CCCTTCCCCGGCAGGAAGGTCAACCGACGAGCGGTTTGCCAGCGTGATTTCCCCCTGGAAGGACGCATCGCGATTGTGAAAGTTGTCGACCACGGAAAACTCGAAGCGGGTTTTTCCGGCAAAGTCATCAAGCTGCGCCTGGCTTAATCCGGCGCAGGCGGAAACAGAAAAAGCCATCAGAATGCCGCTTACAAGGCGTGGCATAAAAGACATCAATATCTCCTCAATCCTCACTGATGCGGGGTCGGGTTTTGTTTTCAGATTATGAACATCATATAAAAGAAAAAATGACAGCGCTATCATTTTGTTTATTTTTCGGCTCGAAATCTCAATGTGCGCTTGTGAGATTGTAAAAAAAACCTTGTTAATCAAAATAAAAAAGGTGCCTTTCGGCACCCTTTAAAACAATTTGTCAGAACGCGGACTGCTATGACTAACAGCCCCCGGCATTGCTATTAATAGCCTGCGGCCTGGCCGTCCTTACGGGTTTCCGAGGCGCCGTAGTACACGCCGGACTGCGGATCCCGCATAATAGCCTGATAGCCGCCGTAGGGACCGACCGCTTCCTGCAGCGTATGGCCCATTTTCATCAGTTCGCGACGGGTTTCCATCGAAAAGCCGGATTCCAGGCTGACATAACCGCCGTCGGTCATCACCTCGCCCGTCGGCTGGGACGAACCCGTATGCAGAATGCGCGGTGCATCGCCGGCCTCCTGCAGATTCATCCCGAAGTCGATCATATTGACCAGGATCTGGGCGTGCATTTGCGGCTGGGTCGCCCCGCCCATCACGCCGAAGCTGATAAACGGCTTGCCGTCCTTGGTGACGAAGGCGGGAATAATCGTATGGAACGGACGCTTGCCCGGTTCATACTGGTTGCGGTGCCCCTTTTGCAGCGCGAACAGTTCTCCGCGGTTTTGCAGCACGAAACCGAGCTTCGGCGGCGTCATGCCGGAACCCATGCCGCGGTAGTTGCTTTGGATCAGCGACACCATGTTGCCGTCCTTGTCGGCGGCGGTCAGGTAGATGGTATCCCCTTCTACCGGGCCCGCCTGATCTCGCTTGGCGGCCCGCTCGGGGTCGATCAGCTTACGACGCTCTGCGGCGTATTCCTTGGAGATCAACTTTTGCACCGGCACCTTGGCAAAGTCAGGGTCGGCGTAATACTTGGCACGATCCGCAAACGCCAGCTTTTTAGCTTCCACAAAGGTGTGGATATATTCCGGGCTGTCAAAGCCCATGGATTTGATATCGTATCCTTCGAGGATGTTGAGGATCTGTTGCGCCGCAATGCCCTGTCCGTTCGGCGGCAGCTCCCAAAGGTCATAACCGCGGTAGCTGGCCTTGACCGGCTCAACCCAGTCGCTGTGATGGCTGGCAAGGTCTTCATAGGAAAGGTAACCGCCGTTTTGCTTCATGTAGCGGTCGATTTCCTTGGCGATCTTGCCCTTGTAGAAGGCATCGCGGCCGCCGCTGGCTATCTGCTTATAGGTATTCGCCAGCGCCGGGTTTTTAAAGATCTCGCCTTTTTCCGGCATACGCCCGTTCGGCATATAGACTTCCTTGAAGCCCGGGTACTTGCCCCTTGCCGACACCGAACGCTGCATGTAGTAGGCGATCAGCTCACTGACCGGAAAACCGTTTTCGGCGTAATGAATGGCCGGTTTGAGAATACGCGCCATGGACAGCGAACCGAACTTGTCGTGCAGCTCGAACCAGCCGTCTACCGCCCCGGGCACAGACACGGGTAAGGGACCATAGGGAGGAATAAAATCGCCCTGCTTTTTCAGGGTCTCAAAGCTCAGGCTCTTAGGCGAACGTCCGGACGCATTGAGGCCGTAAAGCTTTTGCGTTTTAGCGTCCCACACGATGGCGAACAGATCGCCACCGATGCCGCTGCCGGTGGGTTCTACCAGGCCCAACATGGCGTTGGCGGCGATGGCGGCGTCGATGGCGTTACCGCCGTCACGCAGTACCTGCAGGCCAGCCTGGGTCGCAAGGGGTTGAGAAGTGGCTACCATGCCCGATGTTGCTATGACTTCGGAACGACTGGCAAAGCCGGCTCCGGTTATCCTGTCATAGGCCAGCGAATGACCGCAGGACACTAGGCCCAAGGTCAGGACCAGTGCTTTTTTTATATTACTTCGTTTCACTCTGGGATCTCCCGGCATGATTAAAGATTCACTATAGATAATAAATGGAAATCATCACAACGAGTTTGCGGTCGGCGGGCAATAAAACACGATTGTCCCCATAATATGCACTTTTAGGTTTTAAGCGCGGAACGGTGTGACAGCTGTTTCCTGATCCCAGAGACAAAAAAAAGCCCGGCAATAAGCCGGGCTTTTCCTATTCAGGTGATTACCAGATCTTGACGCGCTGTTCCGGGGCAACATACATCTTGTCGCCTTCTTTCACGTCGAACGCCTGGTAGAACTCAGGCATGTTCGCCAGCACACCGATCACGCGGTAGTGGCTTGGCGAATGCGGGTCCGTCATCAGGCGGTTACGCAGTTCTTCATCGCGATACTTACGACGCCAGATCTGCGACCAACCCATAAAGAAGCGCTGCTCACCGGTGTAACCGTCGATCATCGGCGCCTTATCGCCGCCCAGTGAAAGCTGGTAGGCCTTGTAAGCCACCGTCAGGCCGCCCAGGTCGCCGATGTTCTCACCAAGGGTCAGTTTGCCGTTCACCTTCGCATCTTCAAACGGAGCGTAATTATCATACTGCGCGCTCAACTGAGCGCCGCGCTCTTCGAATTGAGCCAGATCCGACTCGCTCCACCAGTTACGCAGGTTACCGTCGCCGTCGTACTTGGCGCCCTGGTCGTCGAAACCATGGCCCAGCTCGTGACCGATCACCGCACCGATGGCGCCGTAGTTAACCGCATCATCGGCCTTCAGGTTGAAGAACGGCGGCTGCAGAATCGCGGCAGGGAAAACGATTTCATTGTTTACCGGGTTGTAGTAAGCATTGACCGTTTGCGGCGTCATATGCCATTCGCTGCGATCAACCGGCTTGCCCAGTTTGTCCAACATATCCGCATAGGCCCACTGGTTGTAACGGATGAAGTTGCCGTACAGATCGTCCGACTTCATTTCAAGGGCAGAATAGTCTTTCCATTTGTCCGGATAACCGATCTTAGGCGTAAACTTGTCCAGCTTTTCCTTCGCCGCAACCTTGGTTTCTGCACTCATCCACTCCAGGCCGTCGATGGCTTCGGCAAAGCCCTTACGCAGGTTGGCAACCAGCTCGCTCATGCGTGCCTTGGCTTCGGGCGGGAAGTTCTCTTTAACGTATTCCTTACCCAGTAGTTCACCCAGCACCTCGTCGGCAGAATCAACCGCCTTCTTCCAGCGCGGCTTTTGCTCTTCTACGCCACGCAGTGTGGTGCTGTAGAAGGCGAATTTCAAATCAACCATCTCCTTGTTCAGCACGTCCGCATGGTTACTGACGAAGTGGAACTTCAGGTAATTCTGCCAGGTTGCCAGATCGGTTTCGTTGAACACCTTGGCAAACCCTTCCAGGTAGGACGGCTGACGTACGATCACAGACTCGGGCAGGCCCGAGGCCTTGAGGTAGGCTGCGAAATCGAACTCACCGGTCATCTTGGCGATTTCGTCCAGCGTCAGCTTATTGTAGGTTTTGGTCGCATCACGGCTCTGTACGCGCGTCCATTGAACATCCGCCAGCTTGGTTTCCATCGCCATGATGTTGTCGGCCGCCTTGGCTGCGTCCGCTACGCCCGCTTTGGTCAGGATATCGGTAATATATTGCACATAGGCGGCGCGGATTTTAACGAACTTCTCGTCGTCTTTCAGGTAGTAGTCACGATCCGGCAGACCCAGACCCGACTGATACAGGTATACCGCGTTTTCGCTTGAGTT
>JBNKEN010000163.1:0-2064 GCA_050288805.1 Pseudoalteromonas sp. | reverse complement strand
AGATCATCACCACCCGGACCTATCAGGACAGGCTCGATACCCTGTCGCATGTGCGCGACGCGGGTATGAAGGTGTGTTCCGGCGGTATTGTCGGTATGGGCGAGCAGGCGGCGGATCGTTACGGTCTCCTGATGCAACTGGCCAACCTGCCGAAGCAGCCGGAAAGCGTACCGATCAACATGCTGGTGAAGGTCAAGGGCACACCGCTCGAGAATGTCGACGATCTCGACCATTTCGAATTTGTTCGCACCATCGCGGCGGCGCGGATCATGATGCCTAAGAGTTATGTGCGTCTGTCGGCCGGCCGTACTCAAATGAACGAACAGATGCAGTCGATGTGTTTCTTCGCCGGCGCCAATTCCATTTTCTACGGCGATAAGCTGCTGACCACTGAAAACCCGGAAGCCGATGCCGACATGAACCTGCTTAAGAAGCTGGGCATGCGTCCTGAGCAATTTGAAGATTATTCCGACGAAGCATACGAGGCTTCCTTGTCGTCTGCCATC
Organism: Pseudoalteromonas sp.; assembly: GCA_050288805.1. Lineage (GTDB taxonomy): Bacteria > Pseudomonadota > Gammaproteobacteria > Enterobacterales > Alteromonadaceae > Pseudoalteromonas. Next base: position 1,558 of record JBNKEN010000163.1, on the reverse strand, counting down.
GCCGATAAGGCAACGTCCGAACTCTTTTACGAAGCAAATTAATGGCGTTCGACTATATCGGCCGGCAAATTGCGGAGCGCCGTGCTGCGGCGCTTTACCGCAGACGCGTTCCGTTTGAGGCGGTGACCAGCCGCACCCTGGTGTTCGAGGGGCGGGAATACCTTAATTTCGCCAGTAATGATTATCTTTCGCTCGGCGATGAGGCCGTCAGTTTGCCCGATGCCGTATCGGGGAGCCGAAGTTCGGCCCTGGTAACCGGATACCAGCGGGAGCATCGTGAACTCGAGGCCTGGTTGTGCGAGAAACTAGGTTACGAAGCCGCGCTTTTGTTCAATTCGGGTTTCAGCGCCAACAGCAGCGTGCTGACGTCGCTTTTTCATGACGGTAAAACCGGCACCGACAGCGCCATCTTCAGCGATAAACTCAATCATGCCAGCCTGATAGACGGCGCGCTCCATGCCAACGCCGCGTCGGTGCGTTTCAATCACAATGACCTAAACCACCTGCGCTCAAGGCTTGAAAAATCCAAGGCGAAAAACAAGCTGATCGTCAGCGAAGGGGTGTTTTCCATGGACGGCGACAAGGCGCCGCTTGTAGCGCTTAGCGAGCTGGCTGTTCAACATAGCGCCTGGCTGATGATAGACGATGCCCACGGGTTCGGCGTTTGTGGCCGACACGGACTCGGCAGCTGCGATGCACTGAAACCCGAGCTGTTGGTGATCACCTTCGGCAAGGCGGTGGCGTCGAGCGGCGCCTGTGTACTGGCAAGCCGAGAAGTCATCGACTATCTGGTGCAGTACAACCGCGAATACACCTATTCAACCTCGATGTCGCCACTGCTGGCAAAGGTGACCCTGGCGCAGCTGAACCGGGTATGGCAGGCGGATGGCGCAAGAAGCGCTCTGCGTGACAACATCGCGCTGTTTAAAGGTCTTTGCGCGGTCAAGGGAATACCGGTAATGGAGTCCGACAGCGCCATTCAACCCATTGTTCTCGGCGATGCCGAAGCAACGCTTGCTGCGTCCGAGCGGCTGAAAGAGAAGGGCGTTTGGCTTACCGCTATTCGTCCGCCCACGGTGCCCCACAACACCGCACGTCTTCGCGTCACCTTGACGGCGGGACACAGGAGCGAGGATATCGAAACCCTGGTTGCCTCCCTGGAGCAACAGTTATGAGTGTGGTAGCGGAAAAAGTCGCCACGGCGCGCTGTTTTTCGTCGGCCGCTCACGAGTATGATGCCAATGCGCGAGTGCAAAAACGCGCCGCAAAGACATTGCTCGGCATGTTAAACAGTCAGGGCGGCGTCTGTCTCGATATCGGGGCGGGGCCTGGTGTCAATGCTGCGGCGTTATCACGTCATTTCGATCGTGTCGTGGCGCTTGATTTGAGCCTTGCCATGCTCGGGCAATGCCGCAAATGCGACCCGCTTTGTGGCGATATGGATGCGCTGCCGCTGTTAAACGAAAGTGTCGATGCCGTTTTCAGCAACTTTGCCATGCAGTGGTCGTCGGATCCCGAGGCGCTGTTCGCAGAAGTCGCCCGTGTATTAAAACCCGGC
>JBNKEN010000162.1:0-9711 GCA_050288805.1 Pseudoalteromonas sp. | reverse complement strand
CCGGCGATACCAACCAATACGACCCGGAACACGTCGAACGTCTGGAGTATTTGCACGCGGTGTTTTTATCGGATCAAGCCTATGCGGTGGGAAAAAGCATCGACGAGCTGGCGCTGGCTCAGCGAAGGGTCAGCCTGGCCGCGCTCAGAAGAGGCGGCGCCGAAATCGAAAACCCGTCGCCAGATACCGTGCTGCTTGCCCATGATACCGTGGTATTGCAGGGCAAACCGCGGCGGGTGGAACGGGTTGAGCGTTTTTTACTCGACGGTGGCGATTAACCCCGCTTCAGCCCGCCAGGGTTTCCTCTTCCGTATCGAGATCCAAAAACGCCATGATGGGATCTATCTGCGCCAGGCCATCCTGATAGCCGAGGTCAATCAGATGCTGGGTGTAGGGTTTTTCGAACAGCAGGTAGCTGGTCAAGCTCGATTCCGAGCGGTGTTTTACCCCGATCAGGCGTAACAAGGTCTTGATGGCAAACGGCATGTGATCGTAATACTCGGTGGCGATGGCGTTGAAGTTGTGCGAGGGGTTGAGCACATAGGTTTCTATCTGCTTCAGCTCCTGGTGCTTGTCGCGGCCTGGAACCAGACTCAAGGTGCGGTTGATGCGATCGAGTCGTTCCAGATCCGATTGCAGTGAATCGAGAAAAATACTGTCCAGCAGGTGACCCGCGATGGCGGATACGCCGGGATAATGGGGAGCGAACCCCAGGTATTCGTTATCCTTCGGCTGCTCGACGCCGATAATGAAGATTTTGCTGGCGCCGAGGTGAATCGCCGGGCTGAGCGGGGCCATCTGGTGAATGGAACCGTCGCCGTAATAATGCTGGCGGATCCGCACGCTCGGAAATACCATGGGAATGGCGCTTGAGGCCATCAGGTGATCGATGTTGATATGATCGGCCACGCCCTGGCGTTTCGCCCGTTGCCACGGTTTAACGTCCTTGCCCTGGAAGAAGGACACCGAATGCCCTGTGCTGTAACTGGCCGCGGTGATCGAAACCGCATCGAGAAAGCCGCGGTGTATGTTGCGTTCTATCTTGTTGAGCGCCAGTACTTCTTTGAGCAACTTTCGCAAGGGGCGATTGTCAAACAGGCTGGCGGGCGGGTGATTGATGTAATCCGACTGAAAGCTGGTCAGCATATTGCGGATCAGATGGCCGAACACATGTAAAAAGTCGCTGCGATAGACATGGGAGGTGGTGAAGTTACGCCACACCCATTCCAGCTTACGCACCGCCAAATGGCCGCATGACGCATAACTGGCAAGGGCCGCTGAATTAATGGCGCCGGCCGAGGTGCCGTTGATGATATGAAAGGGCAAGGGGGCGGTACGCGGCAGATGCTGCACTATGGCCTTTAATACACCTACCTGGTAGGCCGCCCGTGCGCCACCGCCTGTGAGCAAGAGAGCTATTTTGTTTTTATCGGATTTGGTTTGCTTTCTCATTACAGATAGAATTAAATGAGCCTCATGGGTTTAATTTAGAAGATCCTGAATTAAAAAGACATTGTTATTTTTATAGCGGAGCATTTATGGAAGATCCCAAACAACAGGGCGGCGCCACACACAGACCTTCTCGCAACAACCTGATGCTCTTGCTGGCCGTGGTGATCGCCATCGCTGTCTGCGCCATCTATATTTTCAGCCACCAAAAACAAACCGCAGTAACGCCGGTCGCGAAGGCCGACAAGGCCACGCAAACGGTTGAAAAGGCACCCGAAGCAGAGCCCGAACCCGTTACTGAACCTGCTGCCGAACTTGATGTTCCGGTTGTTGAAAGCGAACCGCCAGTGCAGCCGACAATGGAAACTGCGCAGGCCTTGCCTGAACTCGAAGAGAGCGATGCCGTCGTCAAGCAACGACTTCAGGAAGAATTTAACGGCGCTACGCCCGCGTTGTTTGTGAACGACGATTTGATCCGCCGCAGTGTGGTGTTTATCGACAACCTGGCACAGGGCAAGATCGCTCGTCAACACACGCCTGTCGTCGCACCCGAAGAAAAGTTCAGCGTGGTGGAAGGCGACGTGCTGACCATGAGCCCGGAAGGTTTCAAGCGCTACGACCCCTATGTGGCGATTTTCACCTCGCTGAGTGCGACGCGGCTGATTGAGTTGTATCGCGAATACCTGCCTTTGATCGATGAAGCCTATGGCGAGATTGCTCCACCGGGGCAAAATTTCGACGATACGTTGAGCAAAGCCATTTCGCTGCTGCTGGCAACGCCGGAAATGAAGGCGCAGATGCCGCTGCTTCATGATTCGGTTACTTATAAATATGCCTACTCCGAATGGGAAGGCTTGCCGGCGGCACAAAAGCAGCTGTTGCGCATGGGGCCGGAAAACGTCGCGAAGGTAAAAGGCGCCCTCGAGGCAATTCAGCGCGAACTGGAAAAACGCCCTTAATTGGGCGTTTTACGTGCAAACGATCCGTAAACCTTGTATTGCGGCTTGAATCCTCGGTGCTAAACCGACATAATAGCCCCGCGCCTTAAGCAGGCCCTCTATGGCAGTCTTATTGGTCCTCTCGCAACGATAGCGTGTGAATCTGGTCAGGTCCGGAAGGAAGCAGCCACAGCATGTGACTCGTGTGCCGGGATGTGGCTGGTAAGGCTGCCACCCAATCCTTTCTGTTTTTATCTGCTAAACCATTCATCGGCTTAAACGAAACCCCATTTCGGAATATAACGCCCGTTTACACAACTTTTCGGACTTTTCTTGTCCGACGCAAGATATCGAATCTGCATTCTGATTTTTCCCCTCGATGTAAAACTGCTCGCTATTTCGTAATCGCTTGCCGCGATAAACTGGCCGTGACACAGGTCAAGGTAATCAAGATTATTGTAAAAGAAGCGTCTATTTTAATCGCAGAGTTATGCTAACTTATGGATAAGCCTGCAATAAACAACCGGGATTGAGATGGGTGGCTACATGGGGATGAGAATCACGCGTAAAGGGCTGGAAGCATTCTTGCTTTTGGGGCTGTCCGTTGCGCTTGGCGGCTGCGATAACGACAAGGAAGACCAGTTGGTCCTCTCCGGTACCGTGGAAGCGCGGGAAACCGCATTAGCCTTTCAGGTCAGCGGCCGTATCGAAAAACTGCTGGTCGATGAGGGGGAAGCGGTTAAGTTGGGCCAGCAAGTCGCGACCCTTATCAGCGAAGATTATGAACAGGCGGTGGTGCGCGCCGGGGCCGAAGCCGCGGCTGCCCGGGCAACGCTTGCCGCCCTTGAAGCCGGAACACGCAAACAGGAGCTTCAGGTGGCTGAAGCAACCCTGGCGCAGGCCCGGGCCGAATTGCGTTATGCCGATGAAGAACTGCAGCGGGTGCGTAGCCTGCTTGTAAAAAAACTGGCGTCTCAAGAGCAACTCGATCGTGCTCAGCTGCAACGGGATATTGCCGGTGCGACCGTGCGCAAGTCCGAACAGCAGTTGCAACTGTTAAGGGAGGGGCCGCGCCGCGAGGATATCGACAGGGCACGCGCCGAATTGGAAGCACGCAACAGCGCCCTTAAAACCGCTGAGCAGCAGCTGACCTACACCCGTCTGTACAGCCCCGCCGAAGGCCTTATTACCCTGCGTCAGGCCGAGGCCGGTGAGGTGGTGGCACCAGGTCAGCCGGTGTTTCTGTTGGCCGAGTTAAGCCGCCCTTGGGTTCGCGGCTATGTCAATGAAACCGACCTGCCGAGAATTCGTCTGGGGCAGTCGGTCAGGGTGACGGTGGACGGTTTACCCGAGCAGGCCTTTTCTGGGGTGCTCAGCTTTATTTCTCCCAAGGCGGAGTTTACTCCCAAGTCGGTTGAAACCCGCGCGCTCAGGGTCGATTTGGTCTACCGGGTCCGGGTGCAACTGGAAGATCCGAAGGGCCTGCTCAAGCTGGGTATGCCTGCCGACATCCGATTCGAACAGCAATGACCGCGCTTATTTCGGCCAGTAAGCTGTATTTTGACTATGGTGGCGACCCCGTGTTGCAGGATATCAGCATACAGGTCGCAGCGGGGGAAATCCTGGGTCTGGTCGGTGCCGACGGCGCCGGAAAAAGCACTCTGTTACAGTTGCTGGTGGGTCAGCTCACGCCTTCGCAGGGGCAAATCAGCGTACTTGGCCTTGATCCGAGCGAGCCTGCGCTGCGCAGCGATCTTGCCTATATGCCCCAGGGATTTGGTTTATACATGGACCTGTCGATACAGGAAAACCTGGAATTTTTCGCCGATCTGCATGGCATGTCAGCGCCCCGGGCAAAAAGTAAAATCAGCGACCTGTTACAACGAACCGGGTTACAGGGTTTTGAAGAACGCCGCGCCGGTCAGCTTTCCGGCGGCATGATGCAAAAACTGGCGCTCGCCTGCGCCCTGGTGACAGAGCCCAGGGTCATGTTTCTTGACGAACCGACCACGGGGGTCGACCCGGTTTCGCGACGTGCGTTCTGGCGATTGCTCGAAGCGGTGCGCGCTGAGGGGGTGGCGATTCTCTATGCCACGGCCAATATGGATGAGGCCGAACGCTGCGACCGTGTTGCTATGCTGGAACGGGGGCGACTTCGCCGCCAGGGCACTCCCGCAGCTCTGGTCGCCTCAGGGAAGGGCTGTCTGGTGGGGGTCAGCGGCGAAAACATTCGCAGTTATCGCGACGCTCTGCGGCAACTTCCCGAGGTTCAATTCGTCTTCCCCGTGGGGCCCAGGCTCAATGTCTGGCTTCGTCCCGGTGTAAGCCTGGACGCATTTCGTGCGGTTCTCGCGATGCAGTTTACCGGCCTTCAGGTCGGGGCGCTTAACCCGACCTTACATGATGCGACTGTGCGCGATCTGGTTGAGATGGCAAGGTCTGGCAATGGTGAGTGAAAATCTTATCGACGCAAGGGGCCTGACACGGCACTTCGGTAGTTTCGTCGCCGTCGACGGCATCGATGTGACGGTCGGGCCCGGCGAGGTATTTGGCCTGCTCGGGGCTAACGGTGCCGGTAAAACCACCGCAATACGCATGCTGTGCGGTACCCTGAAACCGAGCGGCGGTACAATTTCGGTGGCGGGCGAGGACATGATGCGTCATGCCCGGCGTGCCCGCAGCAGGATAGGTTACGTTGCCCAGCGTTTTGCACTTTATGGCGACCTCACAGTCAAGGAAAACCTGCAGCTGCAGGCAGGTTTGTATGGCCTTACCGGCGCCAAGGCCACACAACGCATCGAGTGGGCACTGCAGCATCTTTCACTTAGCGAGCTTGCCGCTAGCATGGCGGGGGCCTTGCCGTTGGGATATCAGCGACGTATGGCGCTGGCCGCGGCCCTACTCCACGAGCCTCAGGTGCTGTTTCTCGATGAGCCCACCTCCGGGGTGGATCCCATCGCTAGGCAGCAATTTTGGGAACTGATCTACGATTTGGCCGATGCCGGGATAGCCATACTGGTCACCACCCATTATATGGATGAAGCCCTGTTCTGCGATCGTATCGCACTGATGGATGCGGGAAGGATCATCGCCGAAGACACGCCTGCGGCCTTGACCGGTCGTCCGCTGCCGACCCCGATACTGTCACTGCAAAGCGACGGGGGAGCGTCTTTCGTCGCGACGCTGCATCGCTGGCCGGAGATATTGGAGATCATTCCTCACGCCGGAGAGTTACGCATCCGCCTGAACCGCGATACCAATGCCGCTGAGGTCGATGCCAAGATCCGCACGCTGGCGAACGCAATGGCGGTGAAGGTGAACGCCCTGGCGCCGAGGGAGCCGGAACTGGAGGACGTATTTGTCGCGCTTTTGGAAGCGAGTCAACGGGAGCGCGGGCTATGAAACTGCAACACGTACGCGCGGTTGCACGCAAGGAATGGTGGCATTTGATGCGGGATCCGCGCTCGCTGGCGATGATCCTGCTGATGCCGTCCATGCTGCTGTTTCTGTTCGGTTACGCCCTCAGCCTCGATATCACCAACCTGCCGCTGGGCGTATTGCAGCAATCTCACAACAGCACCGCAAATGCCATCGTTGCCCGTTTTGACGGCAGCAAGGCGTTTGAGGTGGTTGCCCGCTACAGTGATCGCACCCAGCTGGAAGCCGATCTTCAGGGGGGGCGAATAGCGGCAGCCCTGGTAATACCTCGGGAATTTAACCGAGAGCTGGCCCGCGGTGAGGGGCGTATGCAGCTGATACTCGACGGTGTCGACGCCAACAGTGCCCGGCTGGCACAGAACTATGCCCAGGCCATCACCAACGATTACCTGCAACAGCAAGGGCTGGTAAAACTGCCGATCGAAATCGAGGATCGCGTCTGGTACAACGAGGCAAGAGAAAGCCGCATGGCCATCGTGCCCGGGGTGATCGCCGTGGTGATGGCGGTGATAGGCGCCTTGATGACGTCGCTGACCATGGCCCGCGAGATAGAGCAGGGCAACCTGGTGATGCTGCGTACCACGGCGCTGACGAAGAACGAATTCCTGCTCGGCAAATTAATCCCTTATTTCGTCATAGGCATGGCCGATTTTCTGGTTGCGACCGCGGCGGCCATTTACCTGTTTGATGTGCCGTTACGCGGTTCGGCCGTTGCCCTGACCCTGGTTTCGGCGATGTTTCTGCTGGTGGTCATGTTGCAGGGGGCCTTGCTGTCAATCATTGCCGGCTCTCAGATGCTGGCGTCGCAAATGTCGCTGGTCAGCACGTTTTTACCGGCCTTCCTGCTCTCCGGGTTTGTGTTCGCGATTGAGAATATGCCGCAGTTGCTGCAATATCTGACGATAATCGTACCGGCCCGTTACTATGTCGCACTGTCTAAGTTGATTTTCCTCAAGGGGGTCACGCCCCTGGTGGTGTGGGGCGAGGTACTCTCGTTGTTTGTGATCCTGCTGTTGCTTTGGCGTGTGGTTTCCCTGAAAGCACGAAAACTGGGGTTATTATGAATGCAATCCGTTACAGCCTGATACGCATAAAGGTGATGTTGGGTAAGGAATTCAGGCAGTTGCTGCGTGATCCGCGGATGCGTTTTTTCGTGTTTATTCCCCCGCTGGTGCAGCTGGTGATTTTCGGCTATGCGGCGACCTTTGACGTACGCACTGCCGATGTGGCCGTGGTGGATGAGGCGCGAGTGAGCGCAAGCCGGGAGCTTATCGATGCGGTGCGCGCCACGGGCCATTTTCACCTTCACCCGGCCGCCGATATGAAAGCGGCCGAGGACTTACTGGAGCGCAGCAAGGTTCGAGCGATTATACGTTTCCCCTGGAATTTTGACGGCACCGGCAAACTCCAGCTGATAGCCGACGGTTCTGACTCCAACAGCGCCCAACTGGTGATGGGGCAGTTGAGCGCCACCTTGCGCGAACACATACTGCAAAGTGGCCATCCGCCCATCGAGCTGGTTACACGCGCCTGGTATAACCCGAATCTGGATGATCAGCTTTACTTTATTCCGGGGATCATGGCCAACGTGGTGCTGATCGCGACCATGATACTGGTGGCGATGACGGTAGTGCGCGAACGCGAGTTGGGTACCTTGGAACGGCTGATGGTGACACCCTTGTCCCGGCTTGAGTTTATTATCGGCAAACTGATCCCGGTGGCGTTAATGGGGTTGTTTGAGGTGGCGCTGGTCACCTTCATCGCGGTGACTTGGTTTGATGTGCCGTTTCGTGGCGATCCGCTGGCGCTGCTGTTCGGCAGCATACTGTATTTGATGAGTACGCTGGGGATCGGCTTATTGATTTCAAGCTATGCGTCGACGCAGCAGCAGGCGATGCTGACCGCTTTCTTTATTCTTATGCCCATGGTGATCCTGTCGGGTTTTGCCTTTCCTATCCGCAACATGCCCGAATGGATCCAGTACATTACCTACCTGAATCCGCTGCGTTATTATCTCGAGGTGATCCGCGATCTGTTCCTCAAGGGCGGCGGTATTTTTTCTCACCCGTTCCAGTTTGCGATGATGGCGCTGCTCGGCAGCGGTGCCTTGGGGCTCAGCCTGGTGCGTGTTCGCTAGGTATTTTCTTTGCCGAGTTTGGCACTGTAATCGCTTTTCACCAACTCAAGCGCCTTCAGTACGGTTGAGGGGGCAATTTCATGCTGCTCCAGCAGCATGATCAGGTCGACCGCCAGTTTGACGTGTTCGGGGGCTTTTTCCAGGCCGCTTTCGTCAGCCATTGTGCGGGCCTCGTTTGGCGATCAGTTCCATGGCGGTATCGATGGCAAGGCGAACCCGATCTTCCATCTGGGAGCGTTCCTTGGGTGAGAGATAAAACTCCATATCGACGTTGAAGCGGATATAGCGCGGGGGCAGTTGGTTCAGTACGGTGCAGCAGAAATCAGCCAGGGTGTCGGGATCGTATTTGTTGTCGAGCCCCTGTTTTTGCGCTTCTTCCAGCACCATTTTTTCATAATAGTTGTGTACTTCTTCGCTCATTTTCATAATCTAGTAACTCATTGATTATATAAGTTTTACAAGTTATAGCTCGGGATGGCGGAATACTCAACGGCAAAAGCGCGAAAAAGTTGCCAATGAACCTCAATGAGCCGTTCAATATCGCGCTGATAACCGCCGCCGAGGGCGCAGCAAAGGGGGAGCGCGCGCTCCCGGCAAAACGCCATCACGGTGCTGTCGCGTTTGAACACGCCCGCAAGGGTGACATCAAACTGACCCAATTCATCACCGCGGTAGATATCGGCGCCGGCGTTATAGAGAATGATGTCCGGGCTGTGTAGCCGGGTGACAAGATTCAGCGCCTGTTCTAAGGTTTCCAGGTATGCGTCGTCACCGGTTCCGGGGGGAAGGGCGAAATCGTAATCCGAGGTTTGTTTGATGCGCGGAAAATTGCTTTCGCAGTGCAGTGAGCAGGTGATGATATCGGGGTCGTCCTTAAGTATTTCTGCGCTGCCGTCGCCCTGATGAACATCGAGGTCTAAAAGCACAATCCGCTCCGCCAGTCCTTCGCGTTTCAGCGCCCTGGCGGCCACCGCAAGATCGTTGAAGATACAATAGCCGCTGCCGTGGTCGGAAAAGGCATGGTGATAGCCGCCGCCGATCTGCAGCGCAATACCCGTTTCCATCGCCGCTTTGGCAGCGCTTATGCTCGCACCCACCGAGTATAGGGTGCGCTCTACCAAGGTTTCTGACCAGGGAAATCCGATGCGCTTTTGCGCCTTGGGGTCGAGGGTGCCGCCGATAAACTGTGCGATATAGTCCGGATCGTGGCAAAGGGCCAATTGTTCCTTGGTTGCGGCAACGGGTGTTTGGATTGGAGCCAGGTTTTCTTCGACAACCCGTTGATAAAGCAAGCGGTATTTTTGAATAGGAAAACGGTGGTGCGGGGGGAGATCCAATGCGGAATAAAGCGGGTGATAGAACAAGCTCATCGGCCGCGTTTTTCCGCTTGCTGGATTTTATCCTCCGAGGCCGAAATTGCCTGGCGGCAGCGACCGAGCCTGGCATGCAGCACCAGAATTTCCTGATTTAACTTGGCGCAGGCTGCGCTATCTGCGCCGTCCATTTGCATTTTGCGCTCGTCGATCATGGCGAGCAGGCGGCGCTCGAATTCATGGTTTTGCGCCAGTTCCTGATACAGCTCATGGGTGGGCTGAACTATCTGCTGCAGCGCCTTGCGATACACCTTGGCCTTGGCTACGGGTTTGTTTTCCTTGGCCCAGACAGGGGTCGATTTCAACACCTTGACGATGGCTTCGAGCTGGGCGGCGATGCGCTCGACGGCATAGCGATATTCGTGACGCTGTTGCG
>JBNKEN010000161.1:0-15204 GCA_050288805.1 Pseudoalteromonas sp. | reverse complement strand
GAGTTTACTGGCCACACTGCGCCGCAGAAAAACAACATAATGAAATCAGATTCCGGCGTCTTTGACCGGGCGCCTAGTTTGACCACACTGCAGTCAAATAACGCTTGTTCCTTGTGATATAAAGGAAAAAAAGACTATTGTTGATAGATAGTTAGAAGAATCGAGCGTGCCGGCGACCGAGTCAGTCGGTGAGTTCCCCTAATTGCTGGAGAAATCAATGGGATTGTTTGAGCGATATTTGTCTCTGTGGGTCGGCCTGGCCATAGTCGCGGGTATAGTGGCGGGCAGCATTACCCCCGGAGTGTTTGCCGCCATTGCCGGTATCGAGTATGCGCATGTCAATCTCGTCATCGCACTGCTGATCTGGCTGATGATCTATCCCATGATGGTGCAGGTGGATTTCTCATCCTTGAAGGATGTCGGCAAAAAACCCAAGGGGCTGGCGCTCACGCTGGTCATCAACTGGCTGATAAAACCCTTTACCATGGCGGCGCTTGGCTGGTTGTTCTTTAAGGGAATTTTTGCCGATTGGGTCGACCCGCAGACGGCCACCGACTATATCGCGGGGATGATATTGCTCGGCGTGGCGCCCTGCACCGCCATGGTTTTCGTCTGGAGCCAGTTGACCAGGGGCGATGCGAACTACACCTTGGTTCAGGTATCCATCAACGACGTCATCATGATCTTCGCGTTTGCGCCCATTGCCGGGCTGCTGCTGGGCGTGACAGACATTACCGTGCCCTGGGATACCCTGTTTCTGTCGGTCGTTTTGTATGTGTTGATCCCGCTGGTCGCGGGCGCCATAACCCGTAAAAAACTCGATAAATCGAACGACCACACCAGGCTCAACCGCTTTCTCGCTACCATGAAACCTTGGTCTATCATAGGCTTGCTGGCAACCGTGGTGCTGCTGTTCGGTTTTCAGTCCGACACCATCATGGCGCAGCCTCAGGCGATCGTGCTGATTGCAATCCCGCTGATGATCCAAACCTACGGCATTTTCGCACTGGCCTATTTTATGGCTAGGCGTATGAAGCTGCCCCACAACGTGGCGGCGCCCGCCTGTATGATAGGCACCTCGAACTTCTTTGAACTGGCCGTCGCAGTGGCGATCTCCCTATTCGGTCTGCACTCGGGTGCGGCGCTGGCCACGGTTGTCGGCGTTCTGGTGGAAGTGCCGGTCATGCTGTCGTTGGTTTGGTTCGCAAACCGCACTCGCCATTGGTTTGGCGGATAGAAGGTTATTAGTACACCCCTGTTTATGAAAAAAGCCGGCATTCGCCGGCTTTTCTGCTCCCGAGACTCGGGATTTATGGTACGTTCATGGACCAAGCTGGCCCTACATACAGGATAGGCGGCAAAATCTCAGTCTCGCATCAGGTATCTCAAACGATGGCCGTCCGGGTCCAGGGCCACGAAGGTCAGGCCGAAAGGTGCCTGGGTCGGTTCCAGCACTATCTTCACTCCCTCGCTGAGACAGCCGTCGTACGCAGCCAGCAAGGCGTCGCGATCGGGCTGGCGGAAGGTGACTTCGGCGCAAGGCGCTGCATCGTTTGATAACAGCGGAATCACTTGCCCTTTGTTCCACAAACCCAGCATGGTCGCCTCATTGAGCTTAAACAGGGAAAAAGAGTCCGACGACTCGATACAATCTCGTTTCAGCAGACGCCGGTAAAATTCCCTGCTCGCCTGCGCGTCATCGACATAGAGTATGATACTGTTTTCAACCGACATGGCTTGTTCCTTCTGTTACGTTATTTTTTGACATCGAAAACAGCTTAAACCCGGCCTGTGTCAGTTATTGTCAGTAGCGAATGCGGCTTTCCTGCACCCCTTGTTCTTCGCGCCATTTTTTCAGCAGCACCCGCCTTCTTTCGCCATAACTTTCATCGCACGGTTCAGCAACAATGATCCTGTCAAGGCGAAAATGCCGAAACGCCTCACGTGTTTCACACCAAGCCACCAGCACGTAGCAATGTTCGAAACAGCCGATCAGCAGGGGCCAAACCACACGAGTGCTGGTGTTTTCCTGCAAATCCAGATAGCGGATCCTGAGTTTTTTTTCACGACTGACCACACGACGAAGATCACCGAAAAGGGGCCCGCCGCCACTGCCCCCGGCCATCCGCATAACCTCGACTCCCAGCCGCGACTTAAGAGCCGTCGGCAGCACGGACGAGATCTTGGCCAACGCATGTAGTGCCGATTGAGCCAGATCGGGATCCGTATTTTGGGCCACCCATTCGGCGCCAAGGCGCAATGCCTCCAACTCGTCGACACCCAACATCAGTGGAGGCAGGGTAAAGCCGGGTTTCAACACATAACCCAATCCGGCCTCACCGGTTATATCCGCCCCTTGAGCCTGCAGCGTGATCACGTCCCGGTAAACGGTTCTGACGCTGACACCAAGTTCTCCGGCTAGCTCTTTGGCCGGGACCGGGTATTTGTGGCAGCGCAACAGTTGCAGTAAGTCTAAAAGACGTTGGCTTCGGGACATGGTGGTACTCTTTTTTGATATGCGACGGTACTGACTAGATGTTATTGCAAAAATCCCAAAATAAAACCCCCGTCCGGCTTAAGGAAGAGAGCCCGGGATTAGCGAACGTCAAAATACAAAAAGTCAGCATAAGCCGGTTTTGATTTTGAACAGAGTTAACAGGAATTGCCAGACCTTAACCCGATCGCTTTCGACCTTTTACATTTTGCAGCCCGTTTTGTTGCCACGCGTCGCACGGATTCTGCATCAAAAAAAGCAGACAATACCAGCAAGGGCCGCAACGTTGTTCCGACCCACGAATGCCGCTGGCAACCTAGTCGGCCTTCAGGAAACGGTCATACCAGTCGAGGTTGCCCGACACCCGGTGGTGCATATAACTCGGCACCGTGATGCCATGATTCTGCCCGGGGTAAACAACCAGATTGGTCGGCACCCCGCTCGAGCGCAGCGCCTGATACATCTGCTCGGCGCCGAGACAAGGCACGTTGAAGTCCTTCTCCGCGCATTTGAACAGGGTCGGCGTGGTGATGCTGTCGGCCTTAAACAGCGGATAGCTGAGCTTGCGGTAGGTGTCGAAATTCCGCCACGGCGTACCCAGCTCCAGCTCATACTCCCGCGCATACTGGTCGTGACCGTAGCTGGCGAACATATTGATCGCCCCGGCGCCGCTGACCGCCGCCTTAAAGCGGTTGTCGGAGGCGATAACGTAATCGGTCAGGATGCCGCCGTAGCTCCAGCCGCCGACACCCAGCCGCGCGGCGTCGATAATGCCTTTTTTGCTCAGGTGATCCGCCCCGGCGAGAATGTCTTTGACGTCCAGGTTACCCCAGTCGGCGTAGATGGCCCTGGAGAAATCGAACCCCTTGCCGGACGAACCGCGCGGGTTGATGCCGACCACGATATAGCCCTCGGCCGCATAAACCTGCCAGTCGAACATAAACTCGTGGCTGAACTGATACACCGGGCCGCCGTGCAGACGGAATATCGCCGGATACTTTTTCTTGTCGTCGTAGTGCGGCGGATAAACGATAAGTCCGCCGATGCGATGACCGTCGCTGTCGAACGTGAATTCCTCGGTTTTTCCGAGCGTATAATCGTCAAGCCAACGGTTATGAGAGGTCAGTAATTTGCTCGTCGCGCCGAGGGCAAGCAGTTCGAGCGGGCGATCGTCGGTGCCGGTTTGCACCACCAGGCGGTCGTCGGCAGACACATCAAAACTCTGGGAAAAACTGAGGCCGGTTTCCATCGCCTGAATGGCCCCGCTCGCAACATCGATTTTCGCCAGATGCGTGACCCTGTCCTGCTCGATAAGGCTGTAGAGGGATTTACCGTCCGCCGACCATTTCGGCTGGTAGAAATTGCGATCGATACGCGCCACTTCGCGCACCGCACCGCTGTCGATATCGGCGACCGTCAGTTGCCAGGGCGCATAGTAGATCCACTTGCTCTCACCGCTGGTCAGCCACACCAGCCGCTTGCCGTCCGGCGACCAGGCGGGCGGCGACGCCCAATAGGGGTCGACATCCGTGCCACTGGACGTGCTGACACGACGCGTTTCCCCGCCGACCTCGGGCTTCATGATGTAGACATCGGAGTCCATATTGCGGTCGGCATCGCCCTTTTGCTTCGACACGAAGGCGATCCATTTACCATCCGGTGACCAGGCGGGGAGCCAGTGATCGACGTTATCCGAGGTGAGCTGAACCACCTTGCCGCTCGTTACGTCCAGCAGATGCAGCTGACGCCGCTCCCCCTTTCGCAGATAGCCGACCCAATCTTCCTTAAACTGAAAGCGATCGATTTCGATCGGCGGCGGGGTTCCTGCCGCATTGGGTTTGGCCCCTCCGGCAAAAGCGGTGAACACGATCCGGCTGCCGTCCGGCGACCAGCTATAGGCATTGACACCGTTCGCAAGCACACCGACCTGACGCTTGTCGCTGCCGTCAACCCGCATCAAAAACAGCTGGGTACCGCTGTCATCGGGCCCGTCCGCCAGATAAGAGATCCACCGGCCGTCCGGGCTGAACTGAGGCGCCGATTCGCTCTTGTCCGGCGTTGCGGTGAGATTTTTAGCCGCGCCACCGGCGTAAGGAACCACCCAGATATCGTCGACATATGCGTCGGTTTGCGTGTTGATCGTGGTCAGGGTGTAGGCGACCCGTTGGCCGTCCCGCGATATCGACGGCGCACCGACATCCTGAATGCGTGCAATGTCGTCGAGGCGAAAACGTTTTTCGGCGCCTTGCGCCAAGCCCGGACCGGCCAGCAGCAAGGTCGAGGCCAAGGTAAGAAATTTTCTGATTTTCAAAGCGTTCCCCAGATTGAAGTAGCGTGTTGTTATTCTTTACCCCAATCTATAGAAAGCGTGTTCGTTACGCAAACTTGCACTCAAATCAGGTACTTACGATTCAAGAAGGGATTTCGGATGACGCCCCTGTCAATCAAGAATATCCGTCGCAGCGGGGCCGCCAGGATATCGGTGACATCGCTTACTGAAAGGAAAAAGGCCACAAACGCAGCCAGGGGCGGGTAGAGTCTCTCGGCTAGCCCCATACCGCCGCCGGCGGCAGCGCAATGGTACTGTTGTCGTAGCTCAGGCCCGGGCTGCGATCATCGGCCAGTAACAACGGCCCGTCCAAATCGCAAAATCGAGCCATGCTGCCGACCAGCATGGCAGGCGCCATGGCCAGCGACGTAGCCGTCATACAGCCCACCATAATGCCCAGCCCCAACGCCTGGGCCTCGCGGGCCAGATGCAGTGCCTCGGTCAGTCCGCCGGTTTTGTCCAGCTTGATGTTGATGTAGCGGTAGCGCTTTTGCACCTGTGGCAGCGACCCCCGATCCAGACAGGATTCGTCGGCACACAAGGGGACGGCGCCGCGATAGTGTTCCAACGCCCGATCTTGCCCGGCGGGCAACGGCTGCTCGATGAGGCTGACGCCAAGGGCGTGTAAGCCGGGCGCCAGTCGTTCAAGTTGTTCGAAGCTCCAGGCCTCATTGGCATCGACGATAATATCGGCCTCGGGTGCCGCTGCGCGGACCGCACTGACCCGTTCGATGCACTGCTCGGCGCCGAGCTTGAGTTTAAGCAGCGGCCGATGCCGGTTCCGGGCGGCCTTTTCCGCCATTTCTTCGACGGTACCTATGCAGATGGTGTAGGCCGTTTGCAATGAGTCGGGCATTGTCACAGCTGCGAGCTGCCAAGCCCGCAGTCCGGCTTGCTTGGCCTCAAGATCCCACATGGCGCAATCGAGGGCATTGCGAATGGGGCACGCCGGCAGTAAGTTATTCAGTTCTGCGCGCGACATCCCGGCCTCAATCGCCGGACGCAAGTTTTCGACGGCCTTCGCCAGCTCATCCATCACATCGGGATCGGTTTCATGCGGCTCGCACTCGCCGCGCCCGACATGCTCGCCCCGGCGCAACTCGACCGCCAGCACATAGACCTCCTGCATGGTGACCCGGGAAATGGCAAACGGCTCCTTAAGTGGCCAGGTCTCTTTTTTAACGGTCAGCGAAATCATTGTTGTGCCAGCAGGTTGTCGACGATAGCGCTCACATCCCCGCGCACCGGATCGCAACAGGGCAGGCCGTAGCGGGTTTCAAGCTCCGCCAGGTAGGCCTCGGCCTGCGGTGCATCGAGCCTGGAGGTATTGACGCTGATGCCGACAAAGCGCACGTTCGGATTGGTCAGCCGCGCTATCGCCAGGTAGCCTTGCATGCATTCGCCCAGCTCGACGATGGGATAGCCCTCGACATCTTCGACACTGGTGCGGCTGGCGTCATGGCACAACACCAGCGCATCGGCCTGGCTGCCATGCACAAGACCCACGGTCACGGCGGCATACGACGGGTGATACAGGGAGCCCTGCCCCTCGATAATGTCCCAATGCTGCTCGGCATTGTCCGGCGAAAGGCTCTCGACCGCGCCGGACAAAAAATCAGACACCACTGCATCGATGGCAAACCCGCCTCCGGCGATCAGCACCCCGGTTTGCCCGGTGGCCCTGAAATCCGCCGCCAGCCCGCGCCGGCGCATGTCTTTTTCAATGGCAAGCGCGGTGTATTTTTTGCCGACCGCGCAATCGCTGCCGACGGTCAACAGGCGCTTGCCGGTGCGTTTTTTTCCTGTGCCGACGGCAAAGGTCTGAGCGGGCTGGCGCACATCGAACAGCCGTCGGTTGAACTCGCGGGCGTGACGGCTGATTTCGGTATGGTCATTGAGGCGTTGGTGCAGCCCCGCCGCCACATCCATCCCCAGTTCCAGGGCAGATAAAATGGTCGGCAACCAGCTTTCATCCAGGCTGCCGCCCGCGGGCGAGACGCCGATCACCAGGGTTTTGGCGCCCTGTTTGATGGCTTCCTGCAAGGTCAGATCGGGAAGGCCCAGGTTCACCGCCGTGTCACTGAGTCGATGTTGCCCAAGGCAAAGCTCCGGGCGCCAGTCGCAAAGACCCGCCCCGGTTTTGGTATTTTCGAGCAGCGGCTCGGCGCCGAGGAACAAGAGGTAAGGTGGCTGCATAAATGGGTTAATAAAAAGTTAAAGGCAGAGTCGAAAATAGCATCAAAATGCCGCCGCTGAATATGAAAAATTTCCTGTACCGATGAAAATAGTGGCATGATGGTGACGAGTTCATTCAGGGATAGTGCTTGGGACGCTTTGATGCCGCCACTTCAGACCAGAATAAAAATAACAACTTTGATTTGCCTGAGCTTTTTGTGTTTATTATCGGGATTTTTCAGGCTCGGATTCGCCTATGAAGCGCCATCCGAAGCCAGATACGGCGTCGGCATTCGGCCTGTCATGGTGGCCATGCCGGACGGTGTCAAACTGGCGCTGGACCTCTACCTGCCGGAAGGGGCCGACGCGGGTGCCCGCTTCCCGGTGTTATTTGAATACTACCCCTACCGGAAAACCAGTTTTCGCGACCGCAACTTTCCCCTCTACAGCTACTTCGTCAAGCGCGGTTATGTGGTGGCGGTGGCCGATGTGCGCGGCACCGGCAACAGCGAGGGCATGCAGGTGCCGCTGGCCTATTCGGATCAGGAACATCAAGACGGCGACGCGTTAATCGACTGGCTGTCGAAACAGCCCTGGTCGAATCACAAGGTGGGTATGTTCGGTATTTCCTACAGCGGCTTCAACGCCATTCAAATGGCGATGCGCCAGCCGCCGGCGCTGAAGACCATATTGGCCGTCGACGCCACCGAATCCCTGTATCAGGAAGATGTCTACTTTATCGACGGCATTATGCATCTCGATTCCTACGAAATGCTGATGGATGTCGACAACGCCCGCCCCGGCGCGCCGGATTATAAAATCGACGATGTGTACTTTAAGCAGCGCTTCGACCGCCCGCCCTTTACGATCGCCTATAAAAAACAGCAGCGCGACGGCGCGTTCTGGGATCGCGCGTCGCTGCTCGGCCGTTACGATAAAATCACCGTCCCCAGCTTTCATATCGGCGGCTGGTACGACGGCTATCGCAACAGCATTCCCCGCATGCTGCAAAATCTCAAGGCGCCGGTGAAAGCCATCATCGGCCCCTGGATCCACTCCTTTCCCCACGACGCCTATCCGGAACCGGCGATCGAATGGCGCCACGAAGCGGTGCGCTGGTTCGACTACTGGCTGAAGGGTATCGACACCGGCATTATGCAGGAGCCCAAACTGGCGGTATACGTGCGCAACTGGCATCCACCCGGCCCCTATATGCCGTCGGCGCCGGGCCAATGGCGTTATGAAGACGGCTGGCCGATTGCCCGCACTCAGCCGACGGTGTTTTATCCGAAGGCCGACCACCAGCTCGCACAAACGCCGGGGCAAACGGCGCGGCACAGTCTGCACAACACCCCGACGGCGGGAATGGAAGCCGGGGGACCCGTGATGTGGTGGGGCGACGTCGCCCACGATCAGCGCCCGACGGATGCCTTCAGCCTCACCTACGACAGCGCGCCATTTAGCGCAAACACAGAAATTCTCGGTCGCCCGCAAGCGGTGCTGAAAATGGCCGCCGATGCCCCTAGGGCCAACTGGTTTGTGCGCCTGTCGGATATTGCCCCGGACGGCCGGGTTACGCTTATCACCGGAGCGGGCGCCAACGGCACCCATCGAATCTCGGCACGGCAGCCGCAGGATATAGTACCGGGCCAGCCGTTCGAATTGACGATCGATCTGCACAACACCTCCTGGGTATTCGAACCCGGCCACCGCATGCGTCTCTCCATCAGTAACGCCCAGTGGCCGATGTTCTGGCCGACGCCCCACCCGCTCACCACAGACCTGTTTTTGGGTGAACATGGCAGTCGCATCATCCTGCCGGTGATCCCGAAGGCAAAACGGCCGCAGCAGCCGCAGTTTTTAGTGCCGGAACGGGAAGACGCCATGCCCGGCTTCGCCAGTCTGGATCTCGGCACCACCTCGGGATTCGGTGAAGTATCCAAGGTGGAGCGCAATCCGCAAACCGGTGAAACCCTGGTGCGGGCCACCAGCCACAGCGGTGCGCAATTACCCTGGGGCAAGGAAATCTACCGGGAGCTCATCGAGCACCGCAGCAGCGACAGCGATCCGGCGCATACCTCGGTGTTGGGCGAACATAGTTTTACGGTAGAGCTGCCGCAGCGTACCCTGCTGTGGGAGGGGAAACTGGATTTTCGCAGCGATGCCGACAACTTTTATTATGATTACGTGCGGCGTCTGTCGGAAAACGGCAAACTGATCCGTGAAAAGGAATGGCATGAGGTGATCCCGAGGGATTTTCAGTAAACAAATAACAATAAAGATTCCAGGCAGTACATGACAGATTCATCCGAACTTTATCAACAGGCCGTACGTCGCTTGTCCGATGGCGACCCCCAACAGGCGGAGCAACAGCTGCGCCGGTTGCTGGCCGCCGAACCTAACCACCCCGACGCCTTGGCCTTACTGGGGCACAGCTTGCAACAGCAGGGCCGGTTGCAGGCGGCGATCGCCGTTTTTAGCCAACAGGTTGCGCAATTCCCCGCGTCGGCTCAGGCCCATGCGGAGCTGGCCGGTGCACAGGTGGCCGCCGGTCAGCTGCAACAGGCGGAAGCGGCTTATCGCAAGGCCGTTGAGGTGCAGCCGCAATATTCCGAGGGCTGGTTTCTGCTCGGCAATCTGCTGATGCAGCAAGGCCAAACCGAACAGGCGCGGCACAGCTTTGCCCGAGCCGAACGCTGCGATCCGTTCGGGCCGGTGTTCAGCCAAGTGCAGCAGGCAATGCAGCAAAAGCAATATCATCAGGCAGAAACCCTGTGCCGCGAGGTGCTCCGGTCCCACGGCCATCATCCGCTGGCGCTGCATACGCTGGCGACGCTGGCAGAGCAGGTGGGCGCTTTTGAGGAGGCGCTCAATATCCTGCAACACGGCCTGCAATATGCCCCCTATCACGTGAGTTTGATTGCGCTGCAGGTTAAAAACCTGGTCCATTGCGGCCACCAGAGCCTGGCGGTCGACGCCGCCAAGCGCCTGGTAACTTTGCAGCCCGACAGGTGGCAATATCACAAGATCCTGGCGGTGGAGCTGGCCAACGCCGGCCGGTTTGAAGAAAGCCTTGCCGCCTATCAACAGGCGCTGGCGCTAGAGCCGGGCAATGCCAATTTGCACTTGTTGCAGGGCCACGTGCTGAAAAC
This sequence comes from Pseudoalteromonas sp., assembly GCA_050288805.1. Lineage (GTDB taxonomy): Bacteria > Pseudomonadota > Gammaproteobacteria > Enterobacterales > Alteromonadaceae > Pseudoalteromonas. The sequence continues at coordinate 5,054 of JBNKEN010000161.1, read as the reverse complement.
CCTGGGGCGGCGCAGCGAATGCGAGCAGGCGTACCGCCGCTCCCTGGCACTGCAAAGGGACAACGGCACCGCCTGGTGGGCGCTGGCAGACTTGAAATCCTATCGTTTCAGCGATGAAGATATGGCCGAGCTGCAGCGCCTGATGGGCGACCCGAGCATTGCCGCCGAACAGCGCAGCCAGGCGGCCTTTACCCTGGCGAAGGCCCAGGAAGATCGCGGCAATTATCCGGAGGCGTTTGCAACCTATCTGGAGGCCAACGAGCTTCGGCCCGATGTTCGTTTTGAACCTGAGTTTTACCGCCAAAGCTGCGAAGCCGTGCAACGGGGATTTTCACAGCATGTATTGTCGCAACAGGCAGAAAAAAGCAAAGATCCGGTCACGCCGATATTTATTGTCGGCCTGACCCGTTCCGGTTCGACCCTGCTGGAGCAGATCCTGGCCAGCCATCCGCTGGTGGACGGCACCATGGAATTGTACAGCATGCCGCGTACGGTGCGCCGCGCCGAGCGTCTGGCCCGGCAAAAGGGCTTGGACTACCCGAAGGCGATGGCCCGCTTCAGTCCAGCCGAATTACAGGCGCTGGGACAAGGCTACCTGGATGAAACCGCCGTCTACCGCAGCGGAAAGCCGTATTTTATCGACAAGATGCCGCCTAATTTTCACAATGTCGGCTTTATCCATATGGTGTTGCCGCACGCCGTCATAATCGACGCCCGCCGTCACCCGCTCGCCGCGGGTTTCAGTAATTTCAAACAGCATTTTGCGCGCGGTTATGATTTCAGTTACAAACTTGGGGATATCGGCTTTTACTACAACCAATACCTGCAAATGATGGATTATTGGGACGATGTATTGCCGAATAAAGTGTTGTGCATGCAATACGAACAGGTGGTGCGCGACACCGAACAACAGGTGCGCCGCCTGCTGGATCATTGCGGCCTGGCGTTCGACCCGGCCTGCCTGAGTTTCTACGCCAACCGGCGGGCGGTTCGTACCGCCAGCAGCGAACAGGTGCGCCAGCCAATTTACCGCCAGGGGATCGACCAGTGGCAACACTTTGAAGCGAATCTGCAACCCCTGAAAAACGCGCTGGGCGAGACGACCCTGCAACGATTTGCGGCTTTTTTATAAATTGAGCGCATAAAAAAGGGCTGCCGCGGCAACCCTTTTTGCGCACGACGCGATTTAGAATGTAAAGTCCAGTCGGAACGAGATGTTACGACCGTCACCATACTCTACGTAGTGGTAGTTGCCGTATTCATTGCCGGTGGTGCTGCGCCAGTTGATGATTTCCTTATCAAACAGGTTGTTGATATGCAGGCTGGCGTTGATGCCGTCTTTCAACTCAATTCGGCCGGAGAGGTTGAACCGCTCGTAGGCCGGGATCTGATCTTCGTCGGTGGCCAGGAAGTTGGTTTTGTATTTGCCATAGGCTTCCATATCCAAACGCACGTAGGCCTGGCGGTTGAACAGGGTAAAGCCCTGATCCAGTGCGGCATAGATATTGTACTTAGGTACCTGGGTCATATCGTCACCGGCCTTGGCGCCGACGGATTCCACGTCCTTCAACATTTCCGCCGAGGTATAACCGGCGTTCAGCGTCAGGGTCAGGTCATCGGTCAGGCTGGTCGAGGTTTCCACTTCCACCCCGCGAGAGCGCGCTTCGGCGGCGTTTGCAATAAAGCTGAAGCCACAGCCCATTTCAATTTCGGCCTGCACACCCGTCCAGTTGATCTGGTAGGCCGCCGCCGCAATGTTGAACTTACGTTCGAACAGAGACGCCTTGTAACCTACCTCGTAGTTATCGATCGCATCCGAATTGTAGCGGGTCTGGAAGTACCGGGCATTGGTGTCGTTGCGACAAGCGTTGGGCAGGCTTTGTACGTTGTTGCCGCCGGGACGGTAACCTTCGGCGTACAGGGCGTAAACCGACATTTGTGCGGACGGACGCCATGACAGGCTGAACTTCTTACGGTTGCCGCTTTCGCTGCCGCTCTGATCCGGGCGGTTGATGAAGAAGGTGCCTTCCTCCAGATCGGGACGATTGTCCTCATCGGCCGGCGCACTCCAGATCCCTTTTATTTCAGAGACTTCACGGTCTTCCAGGTCGTAAAAACGGATACCGGCGGTAAATTCGAATTCACCCATCTCCTCGGTGTCCAGGGTATAGCTTGCTTCACCAAAAAAGGATTGCTCCGTGGCATAACTGACCAGCACTTCTTCGCTGTAGTTGATGTCAGGATCATTCCAGTACAGCATTCCCAGTTCGGCAACGGTATTGATGACGTGCAAACCACCGTTTTCGTCTTCCCATTCACCGCCGAAGTAACCCCAGTAATCTCCCCAGAACGCCGTCGCAATCGCCTTACCGCGATCGCCGTCGCCATGGTATTGGTGCTGATGGTTGCCGCCCTTGCCTTTCTCGTCTTTGTCGTAGAAATAGCCGATCGTCCAGTCTATCGGGCTGTTTTTCTCCAGGCTGCTGAAGCGCAATTCGTGGGTGGTGCGCTTACGCTGGAAATCGTTGATAAGCCAGGTGCGGAACATATCGCCGCCGTCGCTGCGAGACCAGTTGGCGCTGGTACCGACATAATCGTCGTAGTTACGGTATGAGCCGTCGTAGCTCATCGATGCGATACCGAACAGGTTGTCGTGACTGATGTTCAGGGTCACCATATTGGTATCGTTGTTGGTTTTGCCGTCCATCAGTTCCCACGCGTTGTAGCGTGGATCTTTGCCTCCGGCGATGTGACCCGAGCTCATACATTCAACCCGGCTACCGGCACATTCAGGGGCGACACCTATCTCCACGTCGTAACCAAAGGGAGCATCCGGATTGGCGGTCAACTGCGCCTCGTAATAGGCGCCGCCGGTGGCTACATCCGCCGTATCCGTGCCTATCTGTTCAAATTCATCATGGATCACACCGAGATTAAAGCTCAAGTCATCCGTGGCTTGCCAAAGTAACTGGGCGCGCAGGAAGTTAGCGCGGATATTGCCCTGCACACCGGTATTGACGTTGGTGATGCTCAAGGGTTGATCCGAGGTGCTGCCGGTGACCCGCAATGCGACATCCTCGCCCAGCGGCATATTGAGCGTCGTGTACAGGCGTTGATCCAGCCCCTGTACATTTTTCTCTTTATTGACCTGGATGGAAGCCTTGACTTCAAACTCATCCAGTTGCGGTTTGTTGGTGATGATCCGGACCGTGCCGCCGATGGCGTTGGAACCATACAGGGTGCCTTGCGGTCCGCGCAATATTTCAACCCGTTGTACGTCGTAGAGATCGCTGAAGTTGTAAGGGATCCCGTCGGTGAAGGTACTGGTCGTTCCGATGCCGGTCGAGGTGTTACTGCCGCTCAGGCCGCGCAGGATAAGTTCGCCTCGGGGGTTGGCGGCACCGGCCACGGAGCGGAATAACTCCTCCTTATTAAGCAGGTTACGATCGGCAATTTCCATGGCACCGACGCTGGACACGTTCATGGGTACTTCGATGATCGATTCCGTTTTTTTACGTGACGTGATCAACAACCGCTCAATGCTTTTGTCGTCATCCGTCGCAGCTTTATCCTTTTCGCTATCGGCTGCATACAGCGGGGCACTCGATAACGCAGACAAAACCGCACCGCCAATCAGGCTTAACCTGAGTTTTTTTACTTTTGTGGCAGACATATTGATTCCTGTTGATAGGTGTTTTTTATTGTTTTCCCGTAGTGTTGAAGGGGTTTGTAATAAACCGCGTCAACCCGGCTTACTTACTCTTGCTATACCCGCCGTTTGCTGCACCATCTTATCGGTTTAACCACCAACACGTCGCAACCAATCCGTCCCGTAGCTAGCGTGTATAACAAGACCAAGTTACTTCACATTAATAAAAAACCATCAATTTGAATAGAAAAAAATCATTCAAAAACAGGTACATCAAGTAATTCAATGGCGAACTGCCAATATCGCGTTAAAACGCACCGAACACCAACCGACCCTTTACCAAGGTCATCAAGACATTGCTGGCGGCAATCTCTTTCGCACTGCTGCGAGCGTCGAGCGGCGCCGCCAGCACGATCAAATCGGCCTGTTTACCGACCGTCAGCTGCCCGATATTCTCCTCCTGTCCCATCAATCTGGCGGCGTTGACCGTGTAAGCGCTCAGTAAGGTATCGAGCGTGAGCGCTTCATCCACGTTCAGCGGCGAAAAATCAGGGTGTTCCCGGTTGATACGGCTGACGCCGACGGCCATCGCCGCAAAGGGGTTGTAGGTAGACACATTCCAGTCACTGCCGCCCGCAATCGTGACACCAGCCCGTTGCAACGACGCCGCAGGGTAAAGGCGCTGATGGCGCTCAGCCCCTATGTAGGGCAACACCGCATCGACGCTGTATTCGTCCGGCTGGGCCCACAATAATTGCAGCGATGCAATGACGTCCAGGCTGGCAAAACGGGATAAATCGGCCTGATCGATCAGCTCCAAATGCGCCATGCTGAGGCGCGCCGGATTATCGGGGTGTTGCGCCCTGGCCTCGGCAAAGGCATTCAGGGTTTCATGAACAGCTCCGTCACCGATGGCGTGAACATGCAGGCTGAAGCCGTGTTCCATCGCCTGTTTGGTAAAGCGTTTAAATTGCGGTTCGGGAATATACAAGGCGCCCCGGTTGTCCCCCGCTTGCCCCTGTGCGTCCAGGTAGGGACTCAACATGGCGGCGGTCTGGGTGGGATATTCCATTACGCCGTCGGCATATAATTTAATTGTATCCGCCTTCATGCCGCATTGTTCGGCCTTATTTTTTAGGGCCAGCAGACGCTTAAATTCCTGCTCCGACGCTTCGCCTTCGCTGCCCAAGGCCAGTATCACAGTGGCCGTCAGACGACCTTGTCTATACAACTCGCAAAAGGTCTCCACACTGGCGGCATTGCTGTTGGCCTCCAAAAAGCCGGTGATCCCCGCCGCATGCAACAGCTGCAGGGTGCGACTCAGCGCCTCGACACGCTCGGGCAACGGCATCAGGGGAATATGCTGGCTAACCAGGGTGGTCGCGCCGTCTCGCAGAATCCCGTT
>JBNKEN010000160.1:0-1893 GCA_050288805.1 Pseudoalteromonas sp. | reverse complement strand
CTTGCGTTACTGAGGGGAAATTTAAGCACGCTTTTTAAAGCAAAACGTCCCAGGCCATCAAGGCCCAGGACGGTAAAGATGAGTAAAACTCGCTATCCGGTCAATCGCAAAGCAGCTCCGCTAAAGTGAACTGCATTGCGGGCGAACCCGGGCCTTTTAATCTTCTCTATTTATCGTTGAATAACCAGACTATCTGGTTTAGGATTCCAACCCCAATAAAGGTACATGAAAGATTTACCTGTGTTCTCCGTTAAAATACGTCATCTGTTCGCTCTACTTCTTACGGCGATTCTATCCGGCTGTGCAACGGCTCCCGCTGTTTTCAACACGCCCGCGACATTAAAGTCTCCACGTTTCGGGCATGCCCTCGTCAGCGACAATAACTACCTTTATGTCCTTGGCGGTTCTAACAAAAATGGGTGGCTTTCGAGCGTTGAAATAATTGACCCCAAAAGCGGTGAGCACAGAATACTTGAAAACACCTTAATTCCACGCCGTTATTTCTCAGCCGTTTGGGACGGCGATCACTCTATTTATATTATCGGCGGCATCAGCTGTGAAATGCGTCGCTGTCGCTATGAAAAACGCGTCGAAGTATTCGACACCCAAACCGGTGAAGTCAGCCAGACCACCGAACTCAGGGCCCCGACCAGGAACAACACGGCCGTTTATCAGAACGGTAAAATTTACGTTATGGGTGGCGATGTCCCTCCACGCAAGAAGGGCGAGAGGAAAGCGACGGCACTCACCCTATCTTTTGACCTGGCCACAAAGAAATGGACGCGCCTGCATTATATGCCGACGGCCAAGGCTACCCGCGCGTTTGCCAAAGACGGTTACCTGTATGTGGTAGGCGGATACGACCATAAGTCGGCACTCGACACATTTGAGCGTTATGATCCGAAAAACAATAGCTGGACCTCGCTTGAACTGCTGCCGGAAAAGCTTAGCGCGCACAGCGTCGCCCTATGGCAAGACAAGCTCTATGCCTTCGGCGATTACCGGGAACTGACTTCCACCTACCGCTACGACTTTAAAACTCACCACTGGCAAAAGCTGGATGCGGGCTTTAAAGCAAGCCGACACAATGCGGCGATTACGCTCAACAACAAAATTTACGTTGTCGGCGGCACTGCAGGTAGCCGGGGACCTTTCCTGGACAATATTCAGGTGTTTGATCCCCGAACAGAACATTTTCAAAGTACTGAATAAAAGCCGGCCGGTGTCGGGTTGCTAGCACCTTCCCGATACCGGCTTGCGCTTTTTAATGGCCGTGGCCTTCGCCGATGGGGTGGCCGTCGGCATTATAAAAGCCGGAAGCGCCGTGCTTTATAAAGCCCTGGTTAATCATCTTGGCCAAAAAGGGATCCGACTCGTTGTCGCCGACATCGGCATAGTCAGTAGTCTGGTAATTGTCCCAGGCGCTGAACCTGGCCGTCAGCTTGGCCCTATCCATACTCACTTCACCCAGTCGCCACTTGGTCAGCACGGCTGCGTTTTTTACATCCGTCACAATCCAAGACTTGGGTAACTGGTAGGCCGGTAACCAGACAAGACTGTACTGCTTGCCGTTTTTGACCTGGCTGTAGTTAACGGCCAACTCGCATCCTTCGCCCTCGCGGCCCGTTTCATCCATCGCGGCGATTTGAGCCGCACTGAACAAAGCATACTTTTGTTGCCATTCGGGTTCCTGCCCTTTCAGTTCACCGCTTTGGTATTCGATACCTCGCTGGTAGGCGTCGAAATAACGGATCGGGCGGACATGTCCGTTGCTGAGACGTTGCCAGAGGTCGCTGATCTGCTCGTTTTTACGCTCATACACCAGCTGCTCGCCGTTGCGCCATAACGACAGAGTGCGGACGGGCGCCTTTGCCTGTTGGATCTCATAGCCGG
>JBNKEN010000159.1:0-2075 GCA_050288805.1 Pseudoalteromonas sp. | reverse complement strand
TGACGCTGGACCTGAGACGGTATTTTCTTGGCTTTTTTCTTGGCCTGTCCCAGGGCGGTAAGCTTTTCCTTCAATTGTTTTTCCTGGTTATTGAGCTGAGACTGCTTTTCCCTTAACTCATGCCAGTACTGGGCCAGATAGACCCGGGTTTTAGTACCGGACGGGGCGCCCAGCTCACCGGTTTCGATACGCAGCGCATTCAACACCTGGCCGCCGATCAGCTTACCGCGCGGCTTTTCACCCTTTCCTATACGGATCAGCCGACGGGCGCTGAGATCGCAATGCAATGCCTGGCGTTCGATAAAAAGATCCTGCTGAGTCGAAATAGACGCATACTGGGCGTAGCCCAAAGAAACGCTGCGCTCGGCCGAGATCTGACAGGAAAATTCCTCACCGTCGCTGCGTTTACGGCCGATGGCGCCCTGCACTATCGTGACTTCGCTGAAACTTTCCAGGGTGGCCGACTCGACGAAGCCGAGTACCGTAATGTCGCCGGTCGCACGGATCGCCATGCCGTCTTTGACATCCCCCCTGACGATCACGCTGCCGTCGAACTCCACGTGCCCTGTCGTGACGTCGACATTCTCATAGCACAGAACATCATCCACCCGCACCCCGCGCGGCAAGGCCACAGGTACGCCGACCGAATCGGCAATCAACAGGTTTTCGTTTGCCGGATCGAGCTTGGCGCCTTCCATTACCTGAAGCTGGTAGTCTTCTCCGGGTTTGGCTATCAGGACATCGCCGAAAACGGTATAGCCGTCTTCGCCTTTTGTCGGCGGAATCCGTTGCATTAACGGGCTGCCGGGGTTGACCGTAATAATGGCGCCCAGGTCGCGCATGTCGACCTTCCCGCCCTCTCTGGCCTGCGGGCTCAAGATGCGATCCTGGGCGGTCAAACACAGACGGACAAAACGCGCATCGGTGCCGTTTTTAGCCATGCGCCCGTGCGCCACAATGGCGCTGTAGGTATTCCCGGGAGCCTCTTCAAACTGACGTCCGAGAAACGAATCAAGCGCCTTGCGACTTAAACCACGACGTATACCGGCATCGCGGAGAATACGTTCGGCTCTCTCCACGCTGACCAGCTTTCCGCCTCTGGCCGTCGTCAGACTCGCTTCCGCCACCATGTTTTTCTCGTCGACCTTGACCGTCATGCTGGCATCAACGGCCTTAACAACGATCAGCGAGGCCCCGTCAACACTGTGGGATGGATTACACAACGAAGCAATATTCGCTTCCTGCACCTCAAAATCGGCGTATTCGGATTGGGCCAATAATTCATAGAATTGAGCCAGACTGCCCGGGAAACCCGTGACAGAAGGGTGCGCCTGTAAACTTACAAGCCCTGTAGCCTTATCAAAAATAAACACCGACATGAGGAGACACTTCCAATTTATAAGTCTTGTTGTTACTTCGGGTAAACGGCCACATTTGAGCACAGTTTTGCGTTTATGTTAACAAAGAGAATTACGGATATTTACGATTGTTTACATTTTGTACCGGGATAGAATCCAAACTTCCATGGTCTAATAAATGAGCGTATGGAGATTAAACCCTATTTTCCATACCTTAGCGCTTGAGTACCCGGGGCAGACTCGGTTATACTGCGCGGACTGAACCAGATTCAGGGGCTGATTAGGATTCGACGGGATTCATGAAGCCTGAGGTGCATGTCGAGGTGCGGTTGGCCTCGTAAAAAAGCCGCATTTAAAGTAATCGCAAACGACGATAACTACGCTCTAGCGGCCTAATAGCCCGCTAGCACTTCTCCGGTGTATTCTTGTGGACCCGGTTCGGAAGTGTCACCCTACACAAGATCGCGACGGAAACCCTGGCCGGGGTTGAAGCGCTAAAACTAAGCGGCCTCGCCTTTATCTATCGTGTTCGTCCGAGAGCTAAAGGTTAACCAAAAGACGATACTAAACATGTAGGACCGAAGGTCGAGGTGTTTCGGACGGGGGTTCAAATCCCCCCAGCTCCACCAATAAATAAAAAAGGCTACTGCTTGCAGTAGCCTTTTTTATTTATCCGGAGACTGGGTGGTGAATGAAACCCCACGGGTTCACAAGATG
>JBNKEN010000158.1:0-9132 GCA_050288805.1 Pseudoalteromonas sp. | reverse complement strand
GAGGCAACCGTCATCGCATTAGACTGGGAGCAATACGCCGACAACGTGTTCACCTGTGCCGTCAACGGCAAGCGCATCGGGGAAAAATTAGCTAAACAATTGCGGCACGCCGACAAGCTGAAAAAAATCCATCTCATCGGCCACAGTTGCGGCTCGTTTATCAACTACGGCCTGTGCCGCGAACTGAAAGGCTCATCGACCAACGTTCGGATTGAAACCACCTATCTGGATCCGACCTCCGTTTACGGCGGCCTGTTCTGGCACTACGGGCTCAGCCATTTCGGTTCCTGCGCCGATATCAGCGAGCATTACTATGATACCGATGACAGGGTGCCCGGCAGCAACCAGCCCTTGGCCTACGGCAAGTCTTACAACGTCACCGAGCTGAAGGCCGAGTACGGCTATAGCGGCAACCCGCATTTATGGCCGGTCTATTACTATCTTCACAAGGTCGACGAGTAAGCCCTCGGTGCCACGTACTCTCCGCCACGCTGTTTATTGAGATCGCCGTGAGGAAGGCTGCCCGCCTTCGTCGGCATTTTTCTCGGCGTCAATGCCACCTCTCGGCTAACCCGAGTGCCTTTTTTACACTAGACTTCAATTCAGCATTCATTGAATCGAAAGGTGTAATAAACAATGACAATAAAGCGCTTTCTACGTATTGTATTTTCAATCACCATCGCCCTTTCTATCTTGCTTCTCGTCGTTTCACTGATACTTAAAAATCAATTGGAAGCAAGCTTCAATGCGTCGGAACACAGGTTCGAGGCAAATAAACTGGCGACCCTGTCGGCGACCAATTCGACCAAGCTCACGGAACTGGCACGACAATACGTCAATACCCTGAACCCGGAATATGAACAGGCCTACAATCTGCTTGTCGCACAAATCGAAGGCCAGGCTCCTTGGCGGGACGGCAGCAGTATGTCGTATATGCAACGCCTCAAAGCCCTTGGCATCCCCGCAGAACTGCTGGCGCTGACAGAAAAATCGAACTCGCTTTCCATGTCTTTGGTTAACACGGAAGTTGCGGCCTTTGGGCTGGTAAATCCCCTGCAAGGGAAAACCCCGGAACAACTCACCGAGCTTGAAAGAAGCCAATGGATAAAGGCGGTTGATATGCTCAACAACCAAGCATATATGGCCGAGGTAAACAAAATTATGGCGCCGGTCGACGAATTTATTACACTTTCTGCCGAACGTTCAAAACAGACCTTGGATGCGGTTCAACAACAGGCCGATTTGTTAAGTCTGTTCAGTGTGCTGATGGCGCTGGTGATCATCGGCATCTTGATATTTTGTTACTTCCTGATTGAGAAACGTGTGGTGCGGGTCAGCCGGGAACTAAGCGCTAAGGCAACGAAAATCGCAGACGGCGACTTTACCCAACATATTTCTGTCGAGGGCAGTGATGAGCTCGCCCAGGTCAGCCAGGCATTTAACGCCATGACGCATAACCTGGCGCGCATGATAAACGTTGTGAAGCAGCGTTCGGACACCATTTCTCAGGCCGCATTGTTTTTAAAAGACACCTCCTCCAGTTCGGCCAAGGTGATGGAGGCGCAGGCCTCCGAAGTGGAAGTCATTTCCACCTCTGTTTACGAAAATTCTGAAGCGGTGAAAGAAGTCGCGAGTACCTGTGTCCAGGCTTCCGATTCGGCCAACCACGCAGCCGAAACAACCGGGCAAGGCGTCGAGTTTACCGGTAAAACAATTGCCGCGATCCGCACCCTGGCGGATCAAATGAACAGCTCGGTTACCGACCTGGAAGAGCTGAACAGTTCGGTCAAAGGGGTGGCCGACATTCTGGATGTGATTAACGGCATCGCCGATCAAACCAATTTGCTGGCCCTCAATGCGGCCATCGAAGCGGCCCGCGCCGGAGAACAGGGGCGAGGCTTCGCCGTGGTGGCCGATGAGGTACGAACCCTGGCACAGCGTACACAAGAATCCACTACGGAAATACAGTCCAAGATCCACGCATTGGTAAGCATATCGCAGGCCGTCAGTGAAAAGATCAAAAGTGGTGAGACCTCGGCCCTGGAGGTGGTGACACTCTCCGAACAGGTCGGAGACACTTTCGTCAATATCAGTGATGTCGTTAACGGCATTAACGATTTGAACAGCGCCATCGCAACGGCCTCGGAGGAACAAAGCCAGGTGTCTTCCGATATCGCCACCCGCCTTGTAAACCTGCAAGACGGCGTTGCAAAAGCCAAAGAGTTAAGCCGCGATGTGTTCAACTCGTCAGATCAGCTCAACAGCGTCTCCAGCGATCTGCTTGAGGAAGTGGCAAGATTTAAACTGAATTAGTGCAAGGTACGAAATCCATGGGGCGCCGTATACGCCCCACCATCCTACATATATTTATTACAGACAAAATTGACGACCGCATAGTTGTTGGCGCCCGCCACCAGGGTTGTCCATTTGGCCCGATCGATCCAATGCTGCATGCGCGCCTGCGAAATGTCTTTGCTCTTTTCCCCTTCCGGCAGCCCCATGTCGTAATATTTTTTGGTCCGGCAATCGAGCTTTAACACCGACAGATCCGAGTAGGTGTTTTCGGGCCCCATCCGGCTGGATATCACCTTGATCACCCCGTTGTCGATCTTCTCCGTGCTGAGAACAAAAAACGTCTTCACCCTTTGCCCCTTGTTTGCAAAAGCCGCCCCGCTGCTCAGCAGCAATGCGGCCAATCCCATAAGTAACACTATGCAGGCCCGTTTATGCATTCGATGTCTCCTTTTGAAATTCGCTGCGAATATTCTGTTTATGTAGTGTGGACTTATCTCTATCCAAGCATAGAAGGTGTAGCGGGATTTGCGACCTCGGCGCTTATTCCGAGGGGAAAAACCAATGCCAAAAGGCATTCCACACCTTGATGAGCAGATAAACAATAATCAGGGTGACGATAATGCTCCAAACCAAACCCAATGCATCCATGACCCTGTCCATATCAGGTACCTAATCAAGTGAGCGGCTTACCTGATTATGGAAAGAATGGCCGTTTTTTCTAGTGAGCAATCAGGCAAGGAACGAAATGTTTGTAGCCAGGTTCACCCCCTGCCTCAACAACGTCAGCGTTTGATCAGGCAATGCGGTGCTGGGTGCCCGGTGAAAAACCCTTGGTCGTTTTCGCCGCAAACCGCTACAATTCGCGCCTGAGCCACACCCTGAGAATGATCCCTTGTCGAATCCTTACTTCGTAAAACAAATCGCCCTGACCCTTGAAGCCATCCAGGCCGAAGGCCAGTATGCCGACCGACGCATCGAACAGGTCCTTCGGGAACACCCGGAATGGTCACAGGCCGAGCGCGGCGACTATGTGACGACCTGTTATGAATTGCTGTCGCAGCGCCGCAGACTTGAGGTCGCGGTGAGCGGCCAAGACGCCGAGCGCGTCTCCCCCTGGCTGTTGTGGGGAGCGGCGCGTTTGCTCAACGGCCAGACGCTGCCGGACTGGCCGCAGCTGGAAGGACTTGAACTCGCGATGCTGGAGGCGAACCTGCAAGGTGCAGCCCGGGCGGTTACGCTCAGTTACCCGGATTGGCTTGATGCCGAGGCCGCACAGCAGCTCGGCGCACAATGGGAAACGGTCGCCGATGCGCTCAACCAAAGACCGCGCACGTTTTTGCGCACCAACACATTGAAATGCGACCGAGCGACCTTGCTGCGTCACCTTGAGAGCGCGGGCATCGATGCCGGTGCCGCGTCAGAGCCCGATACCGCCGTCGAGGTCGCTTCCAGTGCGGAACTGTTCAAGTCCAAGGCATTTCAAGACGGCGAATTCGAAATGCAGGACTGGGGTTCTCAGCAGATAGCGCCCATGCTCAACCTCAAACGCGGCATGCGGGTGGTCGATGCCTGCTGCGGCGCCGGCGGCAAGAGCTTGCAAATCGCCGCCCTGATGGAAAACAAGGGCTACCTGCTGGCGATGGACATTCATGAGCAAAAACTGCAGACCCTGAAAAAGCGCGCCAAGCGCGCCGGGGTGCAGATGATAGAAACCCGGGTGATCAAAAACAGTAAGACGGTGAAACGCCTCAAGGACAAGTTCGACAGGGTGCTGCTCGACGTGCCCTGCTCCGGCACCGGCGTATTCAAGCGCAACCCGGACGCCAAATGGCATCTCAGTGAAGACGATGTCGACAACCTGATCCGCCTGCAGGCGGAAATCCTGCAACGCTACAGCCAGATGTGCAAACCCGGCGGCCAGCTGGTCTACGCCACCTGTTCGATTCTGCCGGCAGAAAACCAGCAGCAGATCGCCGCCTTCCTTGAGAACAACCCGCATTTCCGCCTCGACGAGGAGCGAGTACTGCTGCCCGGCATCAACAGCGACGGCGACGGTTTCTACGCGGCAAGGCTGGAGCGCATCGCCTGAGCGGGTTAAAACCTAAGGCCCAGACAAGACGGAGTTGGCACGGCTGAGTAACGGGTGACCCCATCGTCTTAAATTTATGCTGAATTTTTCGGTAATAAACAAGCCAGCTCACTCGAGCTGGCTTGCACATTAAGGTTCGGGATCAGAAAGTGAAGGTGACGCCTAAGTTTGCGCCGTCCCAATCCAGCGCAGCCCCCTCGATATCAAACTTGGGATACACTTGGTATTCAAAAAACACTGTCCAGTCTTCATCATACTTAAAATCAACACCAACTCCCCAACCCAGACCCATGTCCGAATAAGAATTCGTTTCCGTCTCCGTAACATCAAAGGTGGTTGAGGTCGCTTGAATATCCCACTCGACGTTCGTCTTACTGTAGGCTGCAAAACCGTAAAGTGAAGCTGTGTCACTAACCGGATAAATCCCTTTGACAAGCAGGCTATACTGGCTTTCTATGTCCCAATCTAGCTTCATATCCAAATAGTACTGTGGCTCGTACCATTTTTCGGACTCCCCCTTCACTCCCACGCCTTGACGCACCGCTACCGCCAAATATTCATTAATTCGATAACCAAAATCTACATTTAGGGTACCGAACTTAAAGTCTCTGCTTCCATCCATTGAAGCGCTTTGGCCGCTGTAAAAACCGCCAACATAAAAACCTGAATTATCCGTTGAAGACATTTCATCAGCCACTACGTTAAAACTTAGCCCTAGCGCTAATGCCAACATCATTGTGTTTCTCATATTTCTCTCCTTTGAAAAGCAGGCCGCAGTATAAGAGAGACGAATAAGAAAAAGAACAAAAATAAAACATAACCTGATGATTTAATTAGATTTCATTACCAGCTTTCCAGAATGGAAATAATATTGAAATTTAAGCAACACCAGCTAAGTCGCGGCTTGCTCAGACCTTTAGTCACATCAAATACCCCTCATCGGCTCACGGCGCTACTGAGCGCTTCCCGTGTTCAGCCCGTCGGGCCACCAGCGCGGTTTAAACTTTTCCACACAGATTTGTCACCCGGCTAAAACCGTCCGTCGGACTTTTCCTCAATACATGGTTCCAACGCCACAAAAGGTTCGCTTGCAAAGAATGATATTGTCCTCCCCATCGATAGCCGTTATGGTAAAAAGATGAACAGGGATGTCAGTAAGTTACGCTTTTTGCAATGCTCGCATTTCACCTCTGGCCACTAGGCAAACTACGATCAATACACCGAATAAGTGAACCACCATGGAAAAATATATCTTGTTATCTGCCATGCTATACAGCACTGTCGCCTCAGCATCCGTTATGGAAGACTGTTATCAGGCAGGCAATGACGGCAACTATGAGCAAATCAAGCACGTTTGCAATTCAGCCGAACTAGCCGATGATCCCCACGCCGCCTACCTGATGGGATTGGCCATTATCGAAACACAAACCAAGCTCAGCAATTTTCACCTGACGAAAGAAGAGTCTCTTCGCCGCATATTCAAGCTTGAGAGCGACGAAAAAATAGCTATCTCAGATGCAAAATCTTACCTGGAACCCGCGGCTGAAGCTGGACATGATGGCGCTGAATTTCTGTTGGGGTATATCCTTACGGAAACTTGGATGAGTGCACCCGGTCCGGGTGGTGCAAACACGAAGACACTGGAACGAGCGGATCAACTGCTCATTCACTCGGCCGAAGCCGGAAATTCCGGCGCGGCCATGGTGCTCGCCGAAAAAGCCATCGTCCATAATCCTGACGGCCAGGTTATCAATATCAGAGAAGAGCTTTTCCCATACTTAAAACAGGCGACCCAGGCCCGCGGCGATCTTTACAATGACCTGATGGCCGAATATCAATCCTTTGAAAAGAAAACTCAGGCGCTCTTTGCTACCCCCGAGACTTATCCCGCCGATGAAATAACCAAGGAGGCAGTACGCCTGTTATCCTCCGGCCTTGATAGCGCGCGTTCCAAAGGCATGAGATTATTGCTTATCGCCTCAGAGAAAGGCAGCGGAGAGGCTAATTTCAGACTTGGGAAAATGAATGAAAAAACGGATATAAAAAAGGCGTTCAACTACTTCGAAAAGGCCGCCGAGCAAGCCGATGCCAACGCAATGTACTGGCTCGGCAACTATTACGGCTGCCATAAAGCCCCCGACAAGGCGAAAAAATGGTTTAAAGCGGCAACGGATGCAGGTCACAGAGACGCCATTGACGGACTCGAAGAAATAACGGAATACGGTGATTTATCCGATTGTAGCGCATCAAATTAAGACTAAGCCCCTTTTTCCCGAAAGTTCCTTGTCGCAGTGGCGACGGCACCCAAAGGAGGCGAAAACAGACCGACAGAAATATTGGAAATATTTTTGAACAGCGAAGCTGACCCGGAGGGCGAAAGGCAGGATGCCTGAAGTAATCAAACTTCGCAGCTGTTTGAGGTGACAAAGCAGTCAGGAACAGCTTTGAACGGCGCTAGCTGGCCCGAAGGGTTGAAGACAGGATGTCTTCATAATTCATGGATGAATGATGGAACCCAGCTTCAGGGACGCATTGCTTGCACTATTTTTCATTCGGCTTCGGATAGCCGCCCCTAATGTCCTCCCCCTTTGGGAGCACCTATGGCGTTAAAATTTATTCCTGATAAATTTTTTACGCGCTCACCCGACGCGACAAGATGTCCATTTTCATGCGTTTACTCAAAGACAAAGAAGAGACCAGCCCCTAAACCCTTCTTTCCCTCACCGGCTATTTTCTGTGCAAAAAAGCTTTCACTTTCATTTTTTTTCCTTATTCTCTGACTAGGCTGAACAATATCGGTCGCTATCGGCGCTGATGGAAGTAACCTCAAAATGACGCGTACGGACACCCTGTCCGTCAAAAAATAAGGAAGAATGCCAATGACGCCCACACGAAACCAACTCAGCGACGCTCTGGTCCGGGCGCGCCAAAATAATACTGCGCAGGTTCGCCCGACCAGTGTCAGTCCGCGCGCCCAGCTGTTGGAGCAAATACAAAGGGCAGGCCGCAATCCCGGCCTGCGAACAACCACATCGGCCAGCGCAGGTGGTTTAGGAAGCAACCGAGCAAATATTTCCATCGGGCGTGGTAATTTAACGGCCACGCAATTTGTCGACTACCAGGTAGCCACCCGCAGGGCACTGACCACGCTGGCTAACGGGGAACATGGTGACGGCAGAAGCGTAGGCAACCGCATGCTGAACGATATCAATGCCCGCGGTGGTGGCGTCAGTATTACCCACGGGCAGGACAACCATGCGGACCTGATGGCGCCGACGGGCGGCGCGTACAGAACCGGCGACGGAAGACGGGGAGCGGGCGGCGTAGGTATGGCCATCACCTGGAACCACGAAAACCACAGCGTTGAAAACCGCCACAGACCCGCGTTTATCGGCCTGGGTCATGAGCTGGTGCATACCTGGCGCGCGGCCATGGGCGAAACGGTTCGTGTCCAAAGCATGCGAGATCTGTTTAACAACCGGAGTATGAGCAGACAAGACCTGAGTACAGCATTACAGGGCGCCCAGTCGAACGCAACTCGCGACGAGGCGGAAACGGTCGGCCTGATGCAAGGGCCTCGTGTCGCGATTAATAGCAGACTATCCCACCGTCCGCGCCCAATGCCGACAGAAAATCTGCTAAGAAGCGAACACAATGTCCAACCAAGGACATCCTATACCGACAGGCATTCAGGACCGGATGTCAGCCTCCCCTGGTAGGTTTCGCTAAGAGTTTAAGAAGCCGTTAAAGCCCGTATTTAATACGGGCTTTTTGATTCAATGACGGGGGAATCTAATTTGTTTTGTCGCTCCCTCGTCCTTAAAAGCGTTATATGCTTTTGTCGCGGTGGCGACGGCACCCAAAGAGGGCGAAATGCGAGCCCCCTCGATCAGAGTCAGAATTATTGATTCATCCCTGAAGTGGCCTCCAGTCGACAATCCAGCTAGACAAAAACTATATTTAACAGTTGGATACTTGTCGCGGTGGCGACGGCACCCAAAGAGGGCGAAATGCGACGCCCCCTCTGGACTCCCCCCGCACTCCCGGCATCACACTTATTCTTCAAAGCTCTGTAAGGTATGAACGTAAACGGCGGTTACGCGCCATCCATGGCGCGGGAACCGCCTTCACTCGCCATCCAGGCGAGATGATTACTCACCTTACAGACCTTTTCAGGTGTGATGAGGGAGAAAAAGCCCGCCGATATTCCTCTGCATAATCTCATGGTTCTTTTAACTGAAGGCCAACCTAAAGTTTCGAGTTTTACACAGAAGTTTCAGGTATCGATCTTTCCCTTCAATCACACCCGAAAAGGGGAAATTGAAGAGCAATCGCAAACATGGGTGAAAAGCGAAGCTTTGAACGAGAGGCCAAGGATGGCCGAACTGGAGAGCGTACAGGGACGTGAAAGTTGTTTGCAAAGCTATGTCCGGCACAAGGACGTGCCGTACATAGCGGTTGCGTTCATTTCAATTTTCACTTTGAGGTAATAGTGTGATTGAGGGCGCCGAGGGCGAAAACAGACCGAAGCGAAGCTTCGCAGCTGTTTGAGGTGAGTTCATGGATGAACGATGGAACCCGGCTTCAGGGATGAATTACTTGCACACTTTTTCATTAGACATCAAGCAGCCGCCCCTTGGTTGCCGTTGCCAACGCGACGAAAAGTTAAATTGGATTGTCGATCTAAAGGCAAAAGACAATGACTTGACCCTGCGACACACTTGCCTATTTAATTTGGCTGTAGATAG
>JBNKEN010000157.1:0-4640 GCA_050288805.1 Pseudoalteromonas sp. | reverse complement strand
CGCGCTGGCGGCCGGTAATACGGTGATCACCGTAGCCTCCGAACTGTTCTACGAGGAAGCCCTGGCATTCCGCGATAAGTTCATCGCAACGGGCGTTGCAGAAGGCGTACTGCAGGTTGCCAAACCTAACCAGCTGCAGGCCATTCTGGCCCATTCGCATCTGGCCGGTGCCGTGGTGGCCGCGCGCTCTTCGCGTCTCGGTTACTTCAGCCAGCAGTTGGCACAGCGCAAGGGCGCTATCCTGCCGGTGATCAGCAGTGAATACTACGACACCCTGATCAACCGTCTGGTGACGGAAAAGACCATCAGCATAGACACCACCGCCTCCGGTGGTAACACCTCGCTGATGACGCTGGTAGAAGACGAAGAGTAAGTCTTTCACCTGACTGAAAAAAAGGGCATCGTTAGATGCCCTTTTTGCTATACGGGAACAGCTATTTTTGCTACTTTTTCAGTAAGCAAGATTTTAAAATCACAAAGCATGCAAAAACGCGTACCCATTTCTCAATTACAAACCGGCATGTTCGTTGAAGGCGTCACACGCCAGACCGGCAATGTAAAAATTAAAAACAAGGGATGGGTTAAGACCCAGGCAGCCATCGATAAGCTGAAAAAGGTCGGCATTCAGGAAGTGCAAATCGATCCCAGCAAAACCCTGTCGAACGAACCAAAATCGCCCTCCAAGCCGGCTGTTCCGCCCGCAGAGCAGGTAATGACGCCCGCCAAACCACCCGCAGAAACGCACCGGGATCCCTGGCATGCCAGCACCAGCTTCGAGAGCGAGCTGGGTAAGGCCCATAAGCTTTACGAAGAAGCCAAGGCTCTGCAAAGTAAGGCCTTCTCGGATATTAAATCTGGGCGTAAAATCGACATCGCGCCGTTCAGGGAAGTGGCCGACGGTTTTATCACCTCGGTCTTCAACAACCAGGATGCCCTGACCTGCCTGACCCGGATACGGGACAAGGATTCCTACCTGCTGGAACATTCCATCAACGTATCGATCCTGATCAGCATCTTTGCCAAGCATATGTTTTTCGATCGCGACACCATTCATCAATTGGCGACAGGGGCCTTGCTGCATGATATCGGCAAGATAAAAATCGCCGACGAGATACTGTTCAAACCCGGCAAACTCAGCGACGACGAATTTGACCAGATGAAAAATCATGCCCGTTACAGTCGAGAAATCCTGGAGGAAGCCGGTCTCAGCGGCATTCCGGTCGACGTCGCAAGCTTTCACCACGAGCGACTCGACGGCAAGGGATACCCGTTCGGTTTAAGCGAGCCGTTTATCAGCACCTATGTGCGGATGGCTTCAATCGTCGATGTTTATGATGCGCTGACGGCGGAGCGGGTATACAAGGAGGGGATGACGCCACTGCAGGCCTTTAAGCTTTTGAATGCGGGCTGCCCGGACAGTTTCGACCCGGATATGGTGCACAAGTTTGTGCAAAGTATCGGGGTTTACCCGGTCGGCACCCTGGTGAAACTGGTGAGCCAGCGGGTTGGGATCGTGTCGCGCGCCAACCCGGAAAATCCGCTGAGACCTTGCGTTAAAACCTTCTACAACGCCAAATTCGGCCGCTATACCGAGGTCAAGGAAGTGGATCTGTCGAACAAGCGCGAACCGGATGAGCTACAGGCCGCCATCAAACCCGAACAGTTCAATATCGACCTGATGCGTTTTTTCAAGCAATCCATCATGCCCTGAAATAAAAAAGGCGGTTTAACCGCCTTTTTTACTGCCCCCAGTCTTCCATGGCGCGTACGCTGAAACGCGTACCGTGCAAATTCAGGACAATTTGATCCGGCGCGATCTCTTCTAACAACATGCCCTCGAAACGGTCACCTTCGTATAATTCGTAATCGTTCAGTTTTATCCAGCGACGATCGGCCTCGGTAGCATAGATATGCGCCTGGTATTGAAAGGCAGGCACCTGGTTTCTCACCCTGTCAGGCAACAGCTCAAGCGGACGCACTTCTGCCGAGGTGCTGGTTCCCTGGGTAATTTCATAGGGGTCGCTATGCTCGGTCGCGGCTACCGCTTCGGCAAAGGCCGACTGCAGTTCCGGCGAAACCCCGGCTAGCACTTTTTCGTCCGCATTCGATTGGGTAGTTTGAGGTTCATTCGTCTGCCCGGACTGCGCAAGCGGTTTGCCCAACACCCGGTACTGGCTGAGATCCGGTTGCGCAGACTGTGCTGCGCTTTGTAAATTAATGGGCGTGCCGCCGGGCACCATCACCTGGTATACCGGCTGCACCGGCACCCACTGTACCGGCTGCATTGCGGCCGTATTTTGAACAGGAACGTATTGTGCCGCGACGGGATTAGCCTGCATTTGGGTTACCGGCTGCCCTGACCCCGACTGCGGAGTAGTTTGTATTGCTTGCGGGTGGCTTTGCTCACCGGCAGAGACGGGTGTAGCTGTGGCGGCCGAACTCTGTGCAATCGGCTGTGACTCCATGCCTTGCACCCACTTTCCGGCAACAAAGCCGACGCCGAGGGTTGCAACGGTCAGCAAACTCCCACCCAGCAGATACACCAGTCGCTTATATCGCGCCAACTCGGCCTGTTGCTGGTAATGAATGGCCGGATCGCCACCCTGCCCCATTGCCGGGGAGGTAGAGGCTTGTTGTGACTGTTTCAAGGCATCAAGTAAATAGGACATCGGGTTCACTTTATATCAGATAAGACAACGCAAAACCTGCACCAAGCAGGCAAGAACACAGCGCAGGCCAGAGCAACCAGCCAAAGCGGCCTGATTCGCTCTGTTTCGAGACCAGCTCCGGCGGCAACGCTTCTCCGGCGGCCTGTCGGACGGTACGCTTGTCGACAAATTGTCGCTGTGCGGCGAAAGCACCCATCAGGGATCTGTCACACAACAGGTTAATAAGGCGCGGAATTCCCCCGGTCAGGCGATGAATCAACTTGATCGCCCCGGGCTCAAACAACATTCTTTCCCCGCCGGCTTTGGCTATCCGGTGCTGCACATAGGCAAAAACCTGGGATTCACTCAACGGCAACAGGTGATAACGCGCGGTAATGCGCTGAGCCAACTGACGCAGCTCATTACGTTTTAGCAACTGCTGCAGCTCTGGCTGACCGACCAAAATGATCTGCAATAATTTCTTCTGATTGGTTTCAAGATTGGTCAACAAACGCAATTGCTCGAGCACCGCCGGCGCAAGATGCTGGGCCTCATCGATGATCAGCATGGTATGACGCCCTGTTGCGTGGTTGTCCAACAACCGCTGTTTGATCTTGTCGGTCAGTATTTTCAGGGTTTCTTCATCGCGTTCATAAGCGATGCCGAGCTCATCACAGATACTCGCCAGCAGCTCCAATTCCGACAACGAAGGATTGAGAACAAAGGCCACGTCCGTGGTTTGCGGCAATTGCGCCAGCATACACCGGGTTACCGTGGTTTTTCCCGTGCCGACCTCCCCGGTCAGCAATACAAAGCCGCCGGCGTCGCCCAACCCAAACGTCAAATGGGCCAGGGCTTCCTTATGCCGCTCGCTTAAATACAGATAATCCGGGTTAGGTGCAATCGAAAAGGGTTTCTCCGCCAGACCGAAGTAGCTCAGGTACACGCTGTGTCATCCATAGAATACATGCCCCTATAATGGCAAAATTCCGCCAAGGTGAACATCCCATGGCCGGAATAAATAGTGAAATTAGGGCAAGCCACTGATTTTCTGCGTTCCATTAAGTACAATGGTGAAAACGGTCGGTAACTATTAACTATGAATATATACCTGGTGGGCGGCGCGGTGCGCGATGAGCTGCTCGGACGAAAAGTGAAAGAGCGGGATTATGTTGTCACGGGCGCAACCCCCGAAGACATGACGGCACGCGGATTTAAGCAGGTCGGAAAAGATTTTCCCGTGTTTTTGCATCCGGATAGCAAGGAAGAATATGCCCTTGCCAGGACGGAACGCAAACAAGGACAAGGCTACACCGGATTTATCTGCGACTTTGCGCCCGACATCACCCTTGAACAGGATCTGCTGCGCCGAGATCTGACGGTCAATGCCATAGCCAAAGACGCTCAAGGCAAGCTTATCGACCCCTACGGCGGCCAGGCTGACCTGAATAAACGCATCCTGCGCCATGTTTCAGGCGCCTTTGCCGAAGATCCGCTACGCGTATTACGGGTCGCCCGGTTTGCCGCCCGATACGCCTACCTCGGGTTCACCGTCGCCGACGAAACCCTGACCCTGATGCGAAACATGGTCGCCGCCGGCGAGCTTGACACCCTGACGCCGGAACGGGTCTGGCTGGAATGGAACAAATCCCTTGATGACGGTGCCTTTGACGTTTTTCTATCCGTGCTCAAACAGGTTGGCGCGCTCAAGGTCATATGCGATGCCCTGGACAACGCCTGCAACGAGGATTATCTGGGGGGCCTGAAACAGCGCTTGGACTTTGCCGCAAGCAGGAATGCCGATACGGCGCTGAAATTGGTGCAGGTAACCGCGCCCTTGGCTGAAAGTGAGCTGGATTCTTTTTCCCTACGACTCAGGCTGAGTAACGACATTCGCTACCTGCTGCAAAGGTTTCACCGCTATCTCCCGCTGTTTGGAGATGACATCAAGGCCCCTCAGTTATTGGCATGCTTTAATGAAACGGATCTGTG
>JBNKEN010000156.1:0-2673 GCA_050288805.1 Pseudoalteromonas sp. | reverse complement strand
TGGGTAATAGAGCGCCAGTTGCCAGCCGATCACCGCTCCCCAGTCGTGGGCAACCAACGGCAGCTTGTCGATGCCAAAATGATCGAGCAGCGCTATCATGTCTTTAGCGAGGTTATCAATTTTATAATCTGATACCCGCTTCAGCAGCTCGCTATCACCACACCCGCGCGTATCCGGTGCTATCACCTTAAAACCGGCCTCCACCAGCGGCGTGATTTGTTTTCTCCACACCTCGTGAGTATCGGGAAAACCATGAATAAGTAATACGGGCTTACCTTCACCGGCCACCAGTACATTCAGGCGCGTGCCGTTGACTTCTATACTCAGTTGTTCTGATTTCATATCAAGGTTCCTAAAGGGATCACCGCTTAAAAGCGGTAATCCTTGAATTGTTCCCTCAGCACCAGTTTGTGGATTTTGCCGGTTGCGGTGAGCGGTAATTTTTCGACATAAGACACGGCATCCGGCAACCACCACTTGGCTATTTTATCCGTCAGCCAGGCATGGACATCTTCCAAAGAAAGTTCCTTGCCGTTGTGTTCAAGCACCAACAGCGGCCTTTCATCCCACTTTTCGTGGAAAACGCCGATAACCGCGGCCACGGACACATCGGGGTGCAACATCATGGCGTTTTCGATGTCGATGGAAGATATCCATTCGCCGCCCGATTTGATCACGTCTTTCTTACGGTCGGTGATCTTCATGCAGCCGTCGTGAGACATACAGGCGATGTCGCCGGTATCGAACCAACCACTTTCGCTTCGGGTATCAGGTTTGTTGAAGTAATGGTCGAGCACCCAAGGTCCGCGCACCACCAGGTTGCCCGACGATTTTCCGTCCCATGCAACCGATTTACCGTCTGCGTCAATAATATCCATCTCTATGCCGAACGGCGGGAAACCTTGGCGAAGCTTGTTTTCAAACTGTTCGTCATGACTTAATTTATTATATGCCTTGGGCTGTGTCGTATTTGCGGAGCCCAACGGACACAGTTCCGTCATACCCCACAGGTGACAAACGTGAACCCCCTGCACTTCTTCGAAATATTTGTAGAGACTCGGCGGCATCGCAGATCCGCCGACGATAAGGCGTTTCAGTGAAGTCAGTTTAATATCGTTTGTTTCGAGGTAATCTTTCAGCAACTTCCATACCGTGGGTACACCGGCGGTGATGGTCACCTCTTCTTCCCGAAACAGGCGTTCAAGCATCTGCGCATCGGCGGCCTTAGGGCCCGGAAATACCAGCTTACATCCCGTCATGGCGCTAAGATAAGGAATACCCCAGGCGTTGACATGGAACATGGGCACCACAGGCAAGATAACGTCATTGCGGCTGACGTCCAGGTTATCCGGCGCGATTTCTGACATGGCATGCAGCACCAGGGCGCGGTGACTGTACAGCACTCCTTTCGGGTTGCCGGTCGTGCCCGAGGTGTAACAAAGTGAACAGGCATCGTTTTCTTCCAGTTCAGGCCACGCGAACTCATTGGGCTTACTCTCGATAACCTGCTCATAGATCGCCCAATTTTCACCAAGCCCTGCGATCACCGATTCGTCGGACGTTAACACGATGATCTTGTTAACCGACGTCAGTTTGTCCTGAATCGATTTGATAGCGTCGATAAACATTACATCGATGAACAGCAGCTGGTCCTCGGCATCGTTAACAATAAATTCGATTTGTTCCGGATGAAGACGCGGATTAATGGTATGACACACAGCCCCGTAACAGGCGACGCCATAGTAAAGTTCCATGTGGCGGAAATCGTTCCAAGCCAGGGTCGCAATACGCTGGCCCTTTTCGATTCCCTGCTCGTTGAAAAAATGTGCCAGCTGCGCCGAGCGCGCCAGCACTTGACCGAGATCCGTTCTGTGAACCGGGTGGTCGCTGGTGACGGAAACAATTTCTGTTTCCGAGAACATTCGCTGGCCATGGCGCATCAACGCATTGATGGTCAACTGAAACGGCATCATATTACCTAACATAGGGTTCCCCCGAATATAACGTGCGACCTTCGCCGCGTATTGTCTGATCTTGTAAACAAAAAATTAATAGATTTAGCACAATTATCTTTGATATATTGCGCATATCATTTGACGAAATAAACGGTGACGGTCATGTTGTGGGTCAAGGCGCACGTTATAGATGCCATTTTCCCGCTTCTTGCGGATTATTTTTCTGTTGATTTAGACAAGTTTGCGCTCAAATACAGAATTGACAGAGAACAGTATGCGCTCCCGAACAACAAAGTACCGTTTAAAGATGCCATTGCGCTGTTAGAAGCCGCCGCGCAAGAAACCAAATGCAGTTACTTCGGTGCCCTGCTCGCCAGTCACCAGACACGCGATCATGTGGGGCTTCCGGCGCTTGCCGGTGAATATTGTGACACCCTGCAAGATTCTATCCCGGCGATGTTTTCCCACGTCGGCCTGAACAGCAATGCGGTCAGCTGGCAATTTGTTCGCGAGCAGAAATATTGTTACTTAATTGCCCACTTCACCGAAAAAGCGAACAGCACCCAGGCCACCCTGTTAACCATGGTGCATGTCTACAATATCCTGAGACGGGTCTCGAATAATCAATGGCGTCCGCTGCAGACCAATTTCACCTTTCCACCGTTGCCCAATACCAGTAACCTGAAACGCTTTTTCGGTCCCGACCTGTCCTTCAACA
>JBNKEN010000155.1:0-4941 GCA_050288805.1 Pseudoalteromonas sp. | reverse complement strand
GCTCAGGCCGCCCGGCGTGGCGGGGCCGTCTGCGACGACGGTGCCGTTACAGTTGTTTTCAAACACGCAGTCGACGTATTCCGGGTGGTCGACAAACGGGTTGCGGTTGCCCTGAAAGCCGAATACCGCATCGTTATGGCGGCGCTCGAAATCGTCGACCGGATCGGCATGGTGCCAGGCCAGCAGCACGGAGCGTTCGCCCATGTAGGCCACCGCTTCGTTACCGCCGGTGTTGGATGCTTCAATGAGGTTGCGGTCGTCGGTGAGGATAAGATCCGGTTCCTGTGCGCCGGTCAGGCCGTGAATGCCTCCTTCATAGCGCACCGCAAGATACATCAGGGCGCGCGCAACATCGCCGCGGCGAGCGGGCCAGGTTTGCCAGCTGCCCGTTGCACCGCTGCCGGTTGTCAGGTTGATATCGGCCGCCGTGCCGCCGCGGCCGTTATTGACGTCGGTGGGTTTTTCAATGCAGGTTGCCGGATCGCAGTTGCCGTAGGGCTTGTTGTTGCGGCTTGAGTTATAGCCGCTGTCGGCGATAAACAGGTGGTGCAGATCCGTGTAGGGGTAGTTGGTGCTGCCGTCGACCGGGAAGCCGTAGGATTTCGGCCAGCTGTGCTCACGGTTATAAAAGGTATTGCCGCCGCCCGCTTTGGGATAACTGGCGTTTTTATAAATGTCGATGACATTGCCCGGTGCGTCCGGATCCTGATCCGCCTGTTCCAGCACATCCCAGGTGTCGGTCGAGGTCGAGGTGTAGGGCAGTTTGGTATGGTCTTTTATTATGTTGTGCAGCGCTGCGCGAAGTGCGGCAGGATCGCTCATATCGACGTTCTGGTAGTAACCGGCCGGGGCTGCGGCAAAGCCTGAGCTGACCATGAGTGCAAGACTCGAAAGCCCGATCGTTCGTAAAAAGGTTTTTTTCATTATCATTCTCTAAATCGTTTTTTGTGTAGCCGTGCCTCCTTGCACCAGTGTTGTCTTCCGTTATTCGTCCAAGGGTTATTAAGAACGAAAGGCCCCATTATAGGGATCAATGTTAAAATAAAGTTACATTAAGAGATAAAAATTCAATAATTTATTTTCATATGAATAAACTATTTTGTTCTATGAAAAAGACCGCAAACTCGTGCCCGTTATAAAAGGTGTGCTCTTGGCTTACCGGAAGCGGTGATATCGGCTTTTCCCCTTTACAGCCAAACGCTGGCACCCTATGATCTGCGCCATAACAGCAGCAAGACGAGAATCCCATGACCGCAACTCTTACCCTTACCCGCCCGGACGACTGGCACGTTCATTTACGCGACGGCGAGCAACTTACCGATACCGTACGCGATATCAGCCGTTATATGGGGCGCGCCATTATCATGCCGAACCTGGTTCCACCGGCAACCTGCACGGAAACTGCACTGGCGTATCGCGATCGCATTATGGCGGCCGGGCCTAAGCCGACCTTTGAGCCCCTGATGGTGCTGTACCTTACGGATAACACCACGGCCGATGAAATTCGTAAGGCCAAGGCGACGGGTAAAATTGTAGCGGCCAAGCTGTATCCGGCGGGCGCCACCACCAACTCGGCATCCGGCGTGACCGATATCGAGAACATCTATCCGGTTCTGGAAGCCATGCGGAAGTGGGTATGTTGCTCCTGGTACACGGCGAAGTGACCGATTCCGCTATCGATATTTTTGACCGTGAGAAGGCGTTTATCGACACCATTCTCAGCAAGGTCGTTGCCGACTTCCCCGGTCTCAAAATTGTGCTTGAGCACATTACCACCCGTGACGCGGTTGAATTCGTTAAGGCGGCATCCGCCAACGTCGCGGCCACCATTACCGCACACCATTTGCTGTACAACCGCAACCACATGTTGGCCGGCGGTATTCGCCCGCATTTCTATTGCCTGCCTATTTTGAAGCGCAACACCCATCAGCAGGCGCTGATCGAAGCGGCGACCAGCGGCAGCAAGAAG
This sequence comes from Pseudoalteromonas sp., assembly GCA_050288805.1. Classification (GTDB taxonomy): domain Bacteria; phylum Pseudomonadota; class Gammaproteobacteria; order Enterobacterales; family Alteromonadaceae; genus Pseudoalteromonas. Next base: position 2,972 of record JBNKEN010000155.1, on the reverse strand, counting down.
TTTTTCCTCGGCACCGACTCTGCTCCCCATGCCAAGGACAAAAAGGAAGCGGCCTGCGGTTGTGCCGGTTCTTACACCGCCCATGCCGCCATCGAACTGTACGCCGAAGCCTTTGAAGAGGCCGGCGCGCTCGACAAGCTCGAGGCATTCGCCAGCTTCAACGGGCCGGACTTCTATGGTTTGCCGCGTAACGGCGACACCATTACGCTGGAAAAAAAGGCCTGGACCGTGCCTGAAACCTATCCGCTTGGCGGCGGCAGCGTCGTGCCGATTCGTGCCGGTGAAGCCGTTTCCTGGCAGGTCAGCGAATAAATAAGAAACCCCGCTCAAGCGGGGTTTTTTATTCCCTGAATTTGGCTTATGCTGGCCTGCCAATACCATCATAGCAACAAGGGAAATCGTATGGATACTAACTGGTTACGCGGGAAGACGCTGGAGGGCGAGCACATCATTTTACTGCCGCTTGAGCCCGGACACAGGGATGCGCTGGTCAGTGCGGCCAGTGACGGTCAGTTATGGCGGCTGTGGTTTACCTCGGTGCCGAGCGAACAGAGCATCGACGCCTACCGTGCAAAGGCCTTTGCCGACAAGGCGGCGGGTACCGCCTGGCCCTTTGCCGTGTATCACAAGGGAAGCGGGCAGATCATAGGCTCCACCCGCTTCTGCAACGGCGACAACCATAACCAACGCGTCGAGATAGGTTACACCTGGTATGCCAAACGTTATCAACGCACCTCGGTCAACACCGAATGTAAGCTGTTGCTGCTGCAGTACGCGTTTGAAGAGCTTGACGCGATTGCGGTGGAGTTTCGCACCCACTGGCACAACCTTGCCTCGCGCAACGCCATCGCGCGACTCGGCGCCCGCCAGGACGGGGTGCTGCGTAATCATCAGCGAATGGCCGACGGCAATTGCCGCGACACCGTGGTATTTTCGATCATCGACAGGGAATGGCCGACGGTAAAAAAACATCTGCAACACAAACTGGAAAGTTACTGACGCCGCTTTGAGTCAATCCCTTGATCTGCATCAATTCTGACCGGCGAAAGCGGACATAGGTCCTTATTATTTTGCGCGGGTTTATGTAGTCTCCCGGGGCGCTAACAGAGTTATCGGGCTACAATAGGGCCTGTTTAGAATAGTATGCGTGGGGGCATTGGCCGCCACGCGGTGATAAGGTGGATCTCACATGCAATTACCTACGGTTGATTACCAGGCGCCGGATGCGGCGGCCCGGTTTGTCGAGTCATTACGCAACACGGGTTTCGGGGTACTGAAAAACCATCCGATCCCGCAGTCTCTGGTCGAATCGATTTACAAAAATTGGCAGGAGTTCTTCAATTCGGAAGAAAAGCATGCGTTTTTGTTCGACAAAAATACCCAGGACGGCTACTTCCCACCGGAAGTGTCTGAGGTTGCAAAGGGCTTTACCGTTAAGGATATCAAGGAATATTTCCACGTGTATCCTAAGGGTCGTGTTCCGGCCCAACTGGAGGCGGAGATCCGCGAATATTACCGTCTGGCAAACGAGTTTGCCGGTCAGCTGCTGAGCTGGGTGCAGGCGGAAGCGCCGGACGAGGTAAAGGCGAAGTTTTCTATCGACCTGAAAGACATGATCAAGGATTCAGAACAGACTCTGCTCCGTATTCTGCATTACCCGCCGATGACCGGTGACGAAGAGCCGGGTGCTATCCGCGCAGCGGCCCACGGCGACATCAACCTGCTGACCGTATTGCCGGCGGCCAACGAGCCGGGCCTGCAGGTGCAGGGTAACGACGGCGAGTGGATCGACGTGCCGTGTGATTTCGGTAACCTGATCATCAATATCGGTGACATGCTGCAGGAAGCGTCCGGCGGTTACTTCCCGTCGACGATCCACCGCGTGATCAACCCGACCGGCAAGGCGTCGACCAAGTCGCGTATCTCGCTGCCGCTGTTCCTGCATCCGCGTCCGGATGTGGTGCTGTCCGAGCGTTACACCGCCGACAGCTACCTGCAGGAGCGTTTGCGCGAGCTGGGTGTGAAATAATTCACGGTAAAATGAAAAAGCGGCAGAGGCCGCTTTTTTGTTGTCTGTTTAAAAGCCTGTTAATCCGGCGGCTGGTCAGTATAATACAGCCCCCGGCAGTCAGGCCGGCGATTGACTGAGAGAGACTATGAAGTTTAACGAACTGGGGTTGTCCCAACCCTTGCTTGATGCAGTAAATGAGCAGGGATATGAAACCCCGACACCGGTTCAGGCCGAAGCGATCCCCGCTATTTTGACCGGACGTGATGTCATGGCCGCCGCCCAGACGGGCACAGGTAAAACCGCCGGATTCACCCTGCCGCTGATAGAACGCCTGCTGACCGGTAAACCGGCCCGCCACAACCAGGCGCGCGTGCTGGTGTTGGCACCGACCCGGGAGCTGGCGATCCAGGTGGCGGAAAATGTCGCCGTTTACGCCAAACACACCCGTTTGCGCTCCGATGTAGTGTACGGCGGCGTGAAGATCAATCCCCAGATGCAGCGACTGCGTAAGGGCACCGACATTCTGGTCGCCACGCCCGGGCGCCTGCTCGATCTCTACAACCAGAACGCGGTGCGGTTCGACGAACTGGAAGCGCTGGTACTGGATGAAGCGGATCGCATGTTGGATATGGGCTTTATTCACGACATCAAAAAGATCATCGCCAAGTTGCCGGCCCGTAGACAGAACCTGATGTTCTCGGCCACCTTCTCAGATGAAATCCGCGCCCTGGCGCGAGGCCTTATCCACGATCCGGTGGAGATCTCCGTGGCTGCGAAAAACACCACCGCAAGCACGGTCGAGCAATGGATGTATGCGGTCGACAAGGCCGCCAAGACCCGCTTGCTGACCCATTTGATCACGGCCAACAACTGGCAACAGGTGTTGGTTTTCACCCGCACCAAACATGGCGCCAATCGCCTGGTGCGCCAGCTCGAACAGGAAAAATCACCGCCGCGGCGA
>JBNKEN010000154.1:0-9438 GCA_050288805.1 Pseudoalteromonas sp. | reverse complement strand
CGATGCGCAGAAAGCGGCGCACGCCAAGTTGGGCCAGTTCTTCGACCGCAATGGAGGTAGAAGGACCACCGATGCCGGTAGAGCAGGTAATGACCGTGTGGCCGCCCAACTGGCCCTTGAAAATATGATACTCACGGGTTTTGGCCAGGCATACCGGATTGTCGAGATGCTCGGCGATACGGGCGGCACGCTCGGGATCGCCCGGTACGATAGCCAGCTCGGCACCGTCCAGATCGGCCTTGCAAAGACCTAGGTGAAAAACTTTTTCCATTGCAGACTCTTGTCGTCATTGCTAAAGAGTTGAATCTAGCAGCAGGGGCTCAGGTGTAAAGGACTTTTGTCCGAACCGGCTCCTGGTGTACCCGATATTGACGCGACTGGTGATTTATTGCTCCGTAGCAACGCGGTTGGTCCGACGCGACTTGCCTGACGCGGGATCCTGTTCTAGATGTTTATAGACAACCTAAAAAAGGAGTGCGCTATGCCCGTGAGTCATTCTGCCCGAAACGAAGGCGAATTCGCCCGCTGTTTCGACTGTAATCGTGTCGCCGTCTCGGCCCCGTTTCACTGGTTGAGCCTGGCCATACAGGATATGGCGAGGGCCCCGATCCTGAGCCTGGTATACGGGCTGGTGTTTACCCTGATCCCCGCGACCATCATGTGGGTGGTGTTTCAAATGGGCACCCATCTGGTTATTCTGCCTGCCGCGGTGGCGTTTGCCCTGATAGGTCCCGCATTTGCCGCCGGGCTTTACGATGTCGCCTGGGAACTTGAAAAGGGCCATGTGCCGACCCTGGCTCACAGCCTGCGCTCTATGTTTCGCAATCCCACCGGCGAGTGGGGGTTTGCGGTGCTGTTGATGGTGATCATGGTGGTCTGGATGCGACTCGCAGCCCTGGTGCATGCCTTGTATCCCACCAGTGTGGATCCGAGCTGGGAAGAGCTGTCGGCATTTCTGACGCTGGGCTCCCTGATAGGCGGGGCATTGTTGTTGAGCGTATTTGCCATCTCCGCATTTACCCCGCAAATCATGATGGAGCGGCGGGTGGATATCATGACCGCCGTGGTCTCCTCCATTCATGCGGTGAAGGAAAACGCCGCGGCCATGCTGGTATGGTGCGCCTGTATCGTGATCCTGGTGCTGGCCGGCTTTGTCACCGGCACGGCCGGGTTTATCGTGATCATGCCGCTGCTAAGCTATGCCAGCTGGCATGCCTATATTGCGGTGATTAAAACCAAAAGGCCGCGCAGCTACGAGTGATATGGCTGGGTGCCGCTTATTTTATTGATTATTCACGTTTTATGAATAGACACGCAGGAAGCCGTAAGGGCTTCCTGCCTGCGGTTTGACTTTTTCCTGCGCACCGTATATTTATCGGTTATATCTTCTTTTTTAGCCATCATTCCGTTCGAAAATCTGCTGCATAAATTGATATAATTATCTTTTAAATCAATTGCATAAATTTGAATCTTGGCAATTTAAACTGAGCAGGCCTTGCCATTGGTGCCGCGTTGCGCGCGTTGCAGGGCATTTGACGGAAGATCAGGTCGAAATGAATAAATAACCGCCTTAACCGGGCGGAAACTCGGGAGAATGTTGTAATGAGCAAAGACTGGCAAGCCTATCGCAGTAAGATTGAACAGTGCCTGTGTCCGCCGGGCAACGGGGTATTTACGGTCAACACCGCCAAGGAGCGCAAGGCCGCGCTGCATGAAAAACTCTACGGCCAGACCGAAAACGTCGACGCCCTGTGGCGCGCGTCGTTGGACACGCTGGCACACAGCCCGCATAAGGCGGTGATGCTTGGCATCAGCTCGGATTGCGGCGGCGGCATTTTACGCGGTGCCAACTGGGGCCCGCTGTTTCTGCGCAGCACCCTGCTCGAACAACAGCCCGATGCCAAGGCGTTCGATTTGGGCGACGTGCGGGTGATCCCGCATCTTTTGCACGACAAGTATCTGAATGAAGGCACCATCCAAAACTGTCAGAAGGCGCTTTACCAAAGCGAGCAGAGCAGCTACCCGGTCAGTCCCTTGTCGATCACCGAGGATATCTGCAACGATTTTTACGCCAACTTCCCGGACAAGGGAATTTTCGGCATCGGCGGCGACCATTCCATTTCTTACCCGCTAACCAAGGCCTATCTGAAAGCCAAGCGCGCCGCCGGTAAACGCACGGCGATTATTCATTTCGACGCGCATACCGATCTGTTGGTGGAACGCCTCGGTATCGATCTCTGCTTCGGTTCCTGGTGTACGCATATTCTGGAATTCTTGCCCGCACCTCATCATCTGATCCAGTTCGGGATCCGCTCCAGCGGCAAGCCGAAAGCGCATTGGGAATCCACCTTCGGTGTCAAACAGCATTGGGCTCACGAGATCCGTGAACGCGGCGCGAAGGCGGTTGCTGAGGAAGTGATTGCCCACCTTAAGGCCGACAAGGTCGATGAGCTTTATGTCAGTTTCGATATTGATGCGCTGGACGCGGCCTTTGCGTCGGCAACCGGCACGCCGGAAGAAGGGGGGCTGACACCGGACGAAGCCCTCACCATCCTACGCCTGCTGGCCGATGCGTTCCCTGTCAGCGCTGCGGATATGATGGAAATCGCGCCCTTTACCGACAGTTCGCTCGAGGGTAAGAGCAGCTCGGAAACAACGCTGCGGGAAGGGGCGAAGATCTCGGCTTTTCTGCTGAACGCCATCAACGGCTAGGAACGAAGGGGTGGCGCGAGCTGCCCTTTTTGTTTTCGCTCAAGTTTTGTTTTATTAATGCTGCCTTATTGTTGCCTTGGTAGCCTGTTTAGGTACACTGGTAAACCCGTTAGATTCGAGTATGCACCGTGTTTTTCCAAAGCAGTAAACAACGTCAGATAGATGAATTGCAGGCCCGCCTGGTTCGCGCCGAGCAGGCGCTGGCGGAAAAAGAACAAACCTACCAGGCAAACCTTGCCGAGCTGGAACAGGAACTGGCACGTTCAAACCAGCAGCAATATTACCGCCAGCAGCTGATCCCCACCATGCTGAGCGGCAGCGAAATGACCCTGATGATCCGTGAAGGGCTTGAATTCTCGGCGACGACCTTGTTGGAAGAGCAGCAAAAGCATGCCGACGAAATGAGTCATATGATGCAGGCCCGTGAAGCCGTGGTTAAGCTACAAGAGCGGGCCTCCGTCATCAATGATCAGGCGGGAAAGAGTGAAGCGGTGACCGAGGCGTTGGAACAATCGGCCAATGCCATTAACGGCCTGGTATCCACGATTCAGGAAATTTCCGACCAAACCAATCTGTTGGCGCTTAATGCGGCCATTGAAGCGGCGCGCGCCGGTGAAGCGGGACGCGGTTTTGCGGTGGTGGCCGACGAAGTGCGTAATTTGGCCGGCAAGGCCCACGATGCCAGTATTGAAATCGAGCAATTGATTAACCGCGTGCTGGAGCAAACCTCGCAAATGCGCCAGGTGGTGGATGTGCACCGTCAGGGGGCTGAGGATATCAGCAGCTCTTCCTTGCAGATAGACGGCGTGGTTGAAGAGGTGTTAAACGGAGCCGTTGAGATGCAGGCCGTGATCAATCACAGTGCCGCCAGCCAGTTTCTCAATACCGTCAAACTGGATCACCTGGTTTGGAAAAACCAGGTCTATCACGCGATTCACACGGCAACCTACGATGAAAGCGTGTCCGACCATACCTCATGCCGACTGGGCAAGTGGTATTATCAGGGAGAAGGCAAGCGAGCCTATTGCAGTTGTGCCAGCTTCGCAGAGCTTGAGCGGCCACACGCCGAGGTACACAGGGCCGGTGTTGCGGCGCTCCAGGCAGCGAAAGATCTGAACTGCGAAGAAATGCTGATGCAATTACAGCGAATGGAAAGTGCCAGTACCCAGGTTACTCGCCTGATCGAACGGTTGGACAGGGAGTCGCGCAGTTAGCGACCCTTTTGCCACAACTGGCGATCGGCAAAGCCATACATGTTTTCAAAGCCGGGGAGTCTGTGCTCCCAAATCGGTGTCTCCTGACCGATATGTTCCCGCATTGCCTCGAAGAACAGTCGGGTTCGCACCGGCAGATCCCGGTGCGGATACACGCCATAAACGGCGCTGTAATCCGGCAGGCGCAGTGCCGTCATAATAGGGATAAGCTCGCCTTTGACGACCTCATCGTCGAGCGCAAAGGCCGGGATCACCACATAGGCGGAGTCGGACAGCGCGGCTAATTTCAGCAGATCTGCATCGTTGGCCATAAAGGTTCCCTTCATGGCGAGTTGTTGCGGTCGGGCGTCTTCGTCGACGAAGTTAATGGTATCGGCCCGCATATGGCCGGCGGAATAGATGGCGGCAGGCAGTTTAGCCAATTCTTCGACGCTTTGCGGTTCACCGAAACGCTTTAAAAAACCCGGGCTCGCTAAGATGGCCATGCGGTTCCGTGCGATACGCCTTGCTATCAGCGAAGAATCCTTGGGCTCGCCGATGCGAAAGGCGAGATCATACCCCTCAGCCACCAGGTCGACGATTCTGTCTTCGAGCCGTAATTCAATCTCGACCTGGGGAAAGCGCTGCTGGAATTCGATCACCGCGGGTTGAACATAGTGGCGGCCAAAAATCGCCGGACAGGTGATTTTCAGTAACCCCCGAGGTTCGAGGTGATAGTTTTCGGCAAGGCGGAGGGTATCGCCGAGCAGGACTCTCAGCTGGCGGGCCTTTTTGACCATTTCCGCCCCTGCGGCGGTGAGAGAAAACGAACGGGTAGAGCGGTTCAGCAGGCGCACGCCTAATTCCTCTTCCAGCCGACTGATTTGCTTGGATACCGCGGATCTGTCTATATCCCTGAGCTCGGCAACGCGGGCGAAGGAACCTTGCTCGACAACGTCAAGGAACAAAAGCAGGCGACTGGCCGTATCCATAAAATTTCCCCCTAAGGTAAACGCCATAGTGGCTGAAACATGACAATATCCTTTCCCGAAAGGGCTGCGTTCACTCGACCCTGTGCCAGGTTACAGCCGGTCTAAAGCACTTTTAAAGGAAACCGGTCGAACATCATGACAGAAGGGTTAAACCGTCCCGAACGGGTATCAAGTATGATTTATTGGTGCCGAATTTTCATTAAATAAATGAGATATTGTGGCTAAATCCTTTCCATTGATTGGGGTACACTTGCCGCCACTGTTGATTTGGAGGCAAAGACTATGGTCAAGCGTATTCTATTTTTCTTCGTTCTGATGGCGTTGCAACCCCTCTCACTTTCGGCGGCGGAAGCCTATTTGGCGCCCAAGGACTTGCTCAGCGAGGTCGGTACGCAAGTATTTGATGAAATCGGCCGCATTAACAAGGCGGGCAATGCGGACCGCACCGAGCTCGCTAAAATTGTCGATTCCCGACTGATGCCCTACATCGACATCAAGTTTGTCTCTTATAAGTTGTTGGGAAAACACGTGAAATCAGTCAAGCGTGAGCAGGCACAGGATTTTATCGTGGCCGTTCGCCACTACCTCGGAAATACCTATGCCGGCGCGCTGGCGAAATACAAGGGACAGACTGTGATTTTTGACGATACGTCAGTGCCGGGCGATGAAAAATACACCACGGTGAAGGCACACATTATCGAACAGGGCGCCCCGACCATAGATATCGATTTTAAGCTGCGCCGCTCCAAGCAGGGCGACTGGAAGGTCTATGACATGGTGGCCGAGGGAATTTCCCTGCTCAGCGCCAAGCAAAAGGAAATCGTCATGCGTATCTCCGAAGTGGGCATCGATCAGGTCATTCGCGAGTTGCAGGCCGGGTGACAAGGAAAGAATAGCGCAACGGCAGCGTATTTCACGAAGAGGTTTATTGACGATTTTTTCCATCCATTCGGTCACATCATGATGCAGCCGGGGGAATAATATTCTCCTGCGCTGCAATCCCCTTTCTCTGCGTCTGCTATGCTTTACCTGTGTCAGGTCCAGTCGACGGAAATACGGTTTCCGTCTAGCGGGAAAACGGCGCCAAGCGAGGATGCAAATGATAATGATCGCGGCGGTTTCGGCAATTTTGCTGATAGCGGGTGTAATCGTCATGATGAGGCCGATTGAGTCGGTCAATTTTTTGTTGCTGTATAAAAACAGCACCACCTTGTACCTTTTATCCATCCTTTGCAGGTTGTCGCTGGGTGTTCTGCTGATCTATTACGCCGGGCAAACAAGCATGGCGGGCGTTAACTGGGTAATAGGCTGGCTATTCGTCGTATCCGCCCTGATCATCGCTTTTCTGGGTCGCAGCCAGTATGGATCTCTGCTGTCCTGGCTGCTTACCCGGTGCGGTTACTGCATGCGTTATGCCGGCCTTCTGCTGGCATTGTTTGCGCTTTATCTGCTGTTTCAATGCTATTAGGTTTCAGGTTTTCCGTTGCCTATTGAAGCTCCCTGAGGGATTCATTGATGATGGCCATTATGTGCGTAGCATCGGGGACGCTCTTGCTGAGATAAAGATACACATCCAGGTTTTCTATGGTGTAGCTATACACCGGCTGTGAGTCCTGCAGTTCAAGTGCCGCCTGGGCCGCTTTTTCGTAGCCGAGCAAATAGTCCCCCCGATTCGCCAGTAGCGCCTTGATACCCGCCTCATGGTTCTCTACCTCGGCAGAAACGTCGTACTTGTCGGAGTGTTCGACCAATGTGCGCCTGCCGCCGTAGCTGTAACCGGAGATCAATATCAGCGGATACCCTTCTAAATCGCTTAGGCGCTGAATATTTCTCTCGGCGGATAAGGTGTAGACCTGCAACTTGATGGAGGCCAGAGGCAGTTCACTGACCAAAAAATGCTCGCTATCCTGAATGAAACTTGGGATCACCACGGTGAAATCGACCTGACCCTGCAAAACCCGTTTTTGCAGTCGCCTGTTCGGGAGTTCTATGGCGCGGTAGGAGATACCGGCGTGATTGAACAGCTGCTTGACTCTTTCTGCGACCAACCCTTTCGGTTGACCGTTCTCAGTGTAGGTGTAGGGATAAAACGTGACATAGGACCAGGTCAGGGGGTCGCCGGCATAGAGGTTGGCTGTCATTCCGTACAGGAACACCAGCAAGGTCAGAAATTGTGCGTACGCCCGTCGGCGCACCGTCGTGCAGCAGTTAAACGTCATAATTCAGCCTGAGCCGTCACCTTTTTTCAGTTTAGCCCTCACTTGGCATCCGGCAATGCATCAAGATTATTAAATGACGGTGACGCTACTCGGTTGTTCAGGCTGACTGGATATAGTCAAGGGCGCTGCAGGCGTGGTAACGCACCTTGTCGTAGTCGATGCGTACAGGTTCCGGATCAACTATGTCAATTTCGATACCTCGGGCGACGGCGATTTCCAGCGCCATCTGGGTGATATTGACGCTGAACGAGGTGCCGATAAACACCATTTTTTCCGCCGCCAGCATGCGCGCCTGTGCCTCACTGATGCGGTACAGGTCGGTATAGTATTCGTCAAACAGCAGCACATAGGGTTTCAGTGAACGGTACAGCGCGGGCGTGTCGTCAATGACAAAGAGTTCGAGTAACGACGCGCCGAGGCGAGATTCATCGACCTCATCCCAGGGCGCATCGAGGATCTCCACCTTTTCGCCCTGGTTATGAAACAGGGTTACCTTGTCGAGGCGGCCGTGGATGGCGATGTAGTCCGGATTCCCGGCCTTGGCGTCGAGGCCGTCGATATTCTGGGTGATCAGGTTTTTATCGGCCAGCCAGCGGTGTACATCGTTCGGGCCGTGATGGCGGTAACGGGCAAACCTGTGATAATACCAGCGTAAAAATTCTTCCGGCGAGCGGCGATACATGGCGCGGGTTGCCATCTGCTGCGGCGTGTAATTGTCACTGCCGATGGTCCAGTAACCGTCCCTGCCGCGAAAGGTCGGGATGCCGCTGGCGCTGCTGACGCCGGCGCCGGTAATGTAGAGGGTCTCGGTCATAGGGTGCGCGCCATATTACGTTTGCTGCCGTAGAGGGAGTGCCACATCTTATCGCCGAATTGAAACAGCGCCAAACTCAGGATGATGATCGCCGCACCCACTATCAGGCTGGCGGTGAGGGCTTCGTGGTTCAACCAGGCGCCGAGGGTCAGGGCGAAACCCGGTGTGATCAAGGTCGTCAGCGCCACCGTAGTGGGGGGCAATTTCTGTAACACGTGGAAATAGGCCAAAAAGCCGAGCAGGGAGCCGAACACCCCGAGGTAAACGGTCGCCCAGACCGACCGAGCCTGCCAGCCTTCGATGCCTAGGCTACCGTCGATAAGCCACCAGGCAAGGGCAAACATCGGCGTCACAAAAACCAGGGCGCCGAAGGTGGTTGCCATGGGATGAATCGCCAGTTCCACTCGTTTGATCATTACGCCGCTGAGGCTGAAACAGCATACCGCGAGAAACACATAGAGCAATCCGAGGGGCGCGAGATCCAACTGCTCGATTTGCGTGCTGCAGATCAGATAAAGCCCGACCAGCGCCAGCATCAACGCGCTCATTTTCATTTTACTAAAGCGCGCCTCGCCGAGCAGCCTTTGCGCCAGCAGCCCGGATAAAATAGGAGAAAGACCAAACATCAGGGAGATCACCCCGGACGGAACGGTCTGCGCCGCCAGGTAGCTCAGCAACATGCCGCCGAGAACTCCGAGCGCCGAGTACAGATACAAGGTGCAGGCCTTTTTATGCCAGGGCACGCGCACGCCACTGAAGGCAACCACAAAGGCGCCCAGTATCAGGGCGATCAGCATGCGCAGAAAAACGCTGAGAGTGGGCGGTAACGAGGTGCTGCTCCAGACGATACCCAAGGGGGTTGTCGACCACACCAGAATGACGAACAAATACGATGCCTGTACCGGCATAACTAAGATCCTCAAGAGGGATGAAAAAAGCGGGATTGGGTGTTGCTGCTAACCGCTTTGTCATCGCGGTTAGTAATGGATGAACTAACCGGCGAACGCGCACGAGACCACGACGGTAAGGCGTAGTGACGATCGATCGGTGCGGCAAACGGTTAGTGTCAACATAACGAAAAAATAAGCTTCAGAAGGCTTCTTTTTACCAAAGCGGACGAAGATGTCAACGGCCTCCATGAAAAATAGTTTTTCCGGTTAAATCACGGCCAGGCGCTGTCATCTAAATTCAATCAAAAGTTCATAGAGCGGCAACAGCAAGGGAGCGAAAGTGTCACGAAACGGGCCTATTCTGGCGCCAGTTTTTACTACCAGGGAAACGGAGTCCACCATGAACACCTTACTGTTGTCACTTGTTTTGATCAGTCCACATTCATTGTATACGGAAAGCTCTCATTCGGTTTTCGGTCAGGCAACGAATCCCGTTGCCGAGCAAATAGCGTTGTCGCAAGCGGAATTGGCGGCGTCGCTGGGCATGAGTTTGAAGGCGGAGATTGCACTTTCGGTTAAGCGCCAGCTGGTTGAACCTGAGCTGGGAGAAAGCCGTCC
>JBNKEN010000153.1:0-17495 GCA_050288805.1 Pseudoalteromonas sp. | reverse complement strand
AGTAACTTCAGCTTTATACCGGTGATCGAGCATCCGAAAGAAGACTGGCAAGGGCACACAGGGCTGGTACATAAGGCGGTAATGGCCGATATCGTATCGCTTGAGCCATACAGCATTTATATGGCGGGCCGCTTCGATATGATAGGCCCGGTACGCGACGACTTTATCGCCCACGGCGCGGTGCGCGAGCATATGCACGCCGATGCGTTCGCTTTTATTAAATAAAGCTGCGCTTTTTTATTATCTCTCGGCGGCTCGCGCCAGCAGCGTCTTTTTCTCGGACTCGCTCAGGAAGGCGATTTCCACCGCGTTGCGCTGTGCCTTTTCGATATCGGCCTGGTTGAGACCCGCCGCAGCGGCCGCCACGTTAAACTCGTGATCCAGCTCTACCGCGCTGACACCCGGGTCATCCGTGTTGATACAGGCGAGGATCCCGTGGTCGAGAAAACGCTTCAACGGATGCGCGGCAAAGTCGGCAACCGTGCTGGTGTGCACGTTGCTGGTCAGGCAGGATTCGATGCCGATCCTGTTCGCCGCCAGGTAATCCATCAGCGTTTCGTCGTGCACCGCATTGACGCCATGGCCGATACGGACCGCGCCGAGCTCTTGAATCGCCTGCCAGATGCTTTCTGCTCCGGCGGCTTCGCCGGCATGCACGGTTACCTGAAGATAGGCGTCGCGCACCTGTTTGAAATGAGGAACGAACAACTCTCCCGGGAAACCCAGTTCGTCGCCCGCCAGATCGACCGCTACAAGATCTTCGCGATGAGCCAGCAAGGCATCCAGTTCGGCCTGGCAGGCCTGCTGACCGAAGGTGCGGGAAAGAATGCCGATCAGGTTGGCCTGGATAGGTAAGTCTCGGGTTGCCGATCTCACACCGTCGACAATCGCCTCAACCACGCCCTGCGGATGGAGCCCGTTGCTACGCGCCATATAATAGGGGCTGAAACGCAGCTCTACGTAATCCATGTTTTGCGCAACCGCATCCTCGATATTCTCGATCGCGATGCGGCGACAGGCATCGTAGTCGCCCAATACGGCGACGCCCCAATCCAGTTTCTGTAAAAACGCCACCAGGTTCGCCTCGATACCCTGTACCTGCACAAAGGGTTTCAGTCCGTCGAGATCGCTTGCGGGCAAATCGATATTAAACTGCCGCCCCAGCGCCAGAATGGTTTCCGGCCGCACATTACCGTCCAGATGACGATGTAAATCGAGCAGTGGCAGGTTTTTATTGATCATGGCTTCACCTTTGGGCAGTTAAAATTGCGCGGATCATACGCCTTCGGCCCGAGATTGCAAGTCAGGGGCCTGCCGGCTCAGGCCACGAACTGGGAAACCAGCAGGGCCTTGTCGTGCTGGGCGGTTTCACTGTAGCTGCGGATCGCACGTTGCGGATGCGGCAGACGGTGATCGAGGGCCAGCACCTTGTCGAAAATTTTCGCCGCCAGCGGATGCTCATTGTCGAGCTGCGCCAGATAGGCAAGACACAGCAGCAACTCGGGCTCGTCCGGCTGGCGTTTGAGCGAGTCCTGAATGGCGCTGCGCACTTCCGGTGCCAGCGTATATTGCGCGGCGCTCAAAATGGTCAACAGCTGGGTATAGTCGCCCTGTTTCACTATCTTGATAAGCTTAGCCGCAATTTCCGGCATCAGGCCGTTGCGCACCAGGGCGCTGTAGTAATAGGTTTGGGCGTGTTCCTTCAGCGAGCGCGGCAACTGATTGAAACGGCTCTTCGCTTCATCACCGTCACACTCGCTGAAATACAACTCCAGCGCATCATGCCATTGCTCGGGCGTCAGCACCTGCGAGCCCTTAATACGACCGAAATGTTTGGCCAGCGCGGCGGTGTCTTTGGTACGCAGCAACAGCTGGGTGTAAAGGCGCATATCAAGTAAGGTCGCTTTTTTACCGCCGGCACGTTTGCGTATGCTGTCTGCCACCTCATCCGCCGCATCCAGCGCCAGCCATAAAGCAGGCACCTTGGCCTTGTCGCCCTCGGCAAGTTCGGACAACAGATCCAGCGCTCGATGGCGGTCTTTTTCCGCCAGTGCGGCCTTGGCGAGGAGCGCCAGGCGCAACGCCTTCCATTCTTCGCTCACGTCGCTCTTTTCCAGCGTGCGTTTGACCAGTTCCAAATCGCCGTTCAATTCGGCCCATAGGGCATCGCTGATGGTAGTCTGCTTACGTTGCGCCGAACGGGTCAGGATCCCGAAACGCATTTTCAGATAGGCGTTCCAGAAATAACGCAGCAACTTGTAAAGCAGGGCTCCTATAAACAGGGTTCCGAGCAACAGGATGGTAAAACTGACTATGGTGCCTTCAATGGTCCAGTTATTGAACGAGATAAGAATGTAACCCTTCTCGTCGATCAGCTGCGGCGCCACCGCAAGCACGGCGACCAACAATAAAAATGCAACCAACCAGCGGATCATTGCAACCACTCCTTGACGGCCGCGCTGCTCTTTAATTCCGGTAGCGGAGCCTGGCCCACGTCCTTGGATTTTAACTCTTCAAGTTGCGCCATCATGCGAATGCTGATGCCGTGTTCGCGGTCGAGATAATCCTGCACGATTTCTTCCGCCTGCTGCAACGCCGCCAGGTAAATTCCCTGCTGCTTGTTCAGTACGGCATTTTGCGCGCCGGCCAGGGCAAACGCCAAACGTTGCCGAATTTGCGACTGCTCGTTTAGATCCAGCAAGGGTTCTATCGGCTTACTGCGTTCGCGCACCTTAATAAAATCATCCACCAGCTGATGCCATGAACGCGCCAGGTTCGCCTGCCAGTCGCTGACATCGGAAGACAGGGCGTCGGCATCGCTCGTGCTGACCGCCTCGGGCAAGGTCACCATATTGAATTTCACGTCATCAAGCAGAGACGTTAAACCGTGCAGTTGCAAATAGAGTTGTTCACGAACGTCCTCGGGCTGAGACTTGAGCATTTGGATGTCCTGGTGGATCAACTGGCGCACCTCGCCGCTGCCACCGTATTGCGACAACAGCAGGTCAAGACGCGACAAAACCGCCGCGGCGCCAAGATAATCACGATCAGACCACAGCTTAAACTCGGCCATGCGCTGCATGCTGGCTACTTCCAACGGGTTGAGTTCGGGCGCTTTTTGTTTGCTCTCCAAGGCATTGCTGATGGCCTGCTGCCAGGCCTCGCCCTGTTCGGCAAGACGAACATCCAGCTCGCGGCGCAGTTTATCTGCCGCCGCCATGTCTGCTGCCTGTTGCTGGCGCAGGGTTTTTATTTGATCGGCGAGTTGTGCCTCCCGACTTTCCAGCCCCTGTTGCCACGCCTGAGTCTGCTGCTCCTTTTCAAGCGCCAGCTTCACCTGGTATCCGCTCCCCGCAGCGGCAGCGAGCGCCACCAGCAGAGCGAACACCGCGGTTTTACTCAGCGGCGCCCTGGACATGGCACTGTCTGCCGGCAGCATCTTCTCGTCAGCGACATCCTGAACCGGCTTATTATTGTTTTCCTTCATACTGCTACCTTGCAACTCAATACAGGTGCGCATAGCCTCGTCGGACGCACCTTCGGCGATAAAAATCTGTTCTTTGGCCACCCGTTGCGCAACGAGATGTTCGGCAATTCGGCCACTAGCGACAAAAAATCGGCAATTCGCTAACCATTCTAGCTGGTTAGCGTCAAGATCGCGAAATATCGCGTCAACTGCGGCATTGCTGGTCAGAACAATGCCATCTACCCCGCTTGCCCGCCAGTTGTTCAGCCAATCCCCGGGGGCTCCCTCTACGGGTTTGCGCTCGTAGACGGAAAGCGCGTTCACCAGCGCTCCGCGCTCACGCAGGGTTTTGGCCAAAAGCGGACGCCCTCCCTTGCCTTTGACCAGCACCACCTGTTTTCCGTCCACCCGCTGCAATTCGGGCAGCGCCAGCAAACCTTCGGAATCGTGTCGTGCAGGCACCAGCGCCGGGCGTGAAAACAGCTCTTGCAGGGCACTCGCCGTGGTATCCCCGACGGCGAAGAAACGGGCCTCGGGATTGATCTTCGGCGCCAGCTTGGCAAGCGCAGCAACCGCATCCTGGGAAATAAAGATAACCAGATCCGCATCAACCAGCGGCATCAGCTCGGCTTCCGCCACATTCAGCTCGGTCAGGCTAAGCAGCGGAAAAATTTCACAATCGTGACCGGCCTGGCGCAAAAGCGCAGCCAGGCCCTGAGATTTTCCTTGTGGCCGGGTGATGAGGATCCGAGACATCAGGCGTCCCGATATACGTCGGCGAGGATCTTGTCGGCTCCTTGGGCAAGCAACTGCTCGGCCAATCGAGTACCCAGTTCTTCGGCCTGTTCCACCGAACCGCGCGTTTCGGCACGCAGAATTTCACGACCGTCTATCGACCCCACCAGGCCACGCAATGTCAGCTCGTCGCCTTCGAGTTCCGCATAGGCGCCGATAGGCACCTGACAGCCACCTTCGAGGCGTCGGTTCATCGCCCGCTCGGCCAATACGCGAGCGCGTGTTCCAGCGTGTTCCAGCGGGGCCAGCAGGGATTTCATCAATTCATCATCACTGCGGCACTCGATACCCACGGCGCCCTGGCCGTTGGCGGGCAGCGAGATATCGGTTTCGATAAAGCTGGTGATGCGCTCGGGCATTTCCAGGCGAATAAGGCCTGCCGCAGCCAATACGATGGCGTCATATTGGCCTTCGTCCAGCTTGGCCAGACGGGTATTCACGTTGCCGCGCAGGTCGCGGATCACCAAGTCGGGGCGCAGTGCTCTCAACTGACACTGGCGGCGCAGGCTGGAGGTGCCGATGACGGCCCCCTCCGGCAAATCGTTGAACGAGGCATGGTTATTCGATACGAAGGCATCACGCGGGTCCTCGCGTTCGCAGATGGTGTGAAGCTCCAGACCGTCAGGAAACTCCACCGGGACATCCTTCATGGAATGCACGGCAATATCGGCACGGCCGTCCAGCATTGCCTGCTCAAGCTCTTTAACGAACAGACCCTTGCCGCCGATTTTTGCCAGCGGGGTATCCAGGATCACATCCCCCTGAGTGGACATGGGAACCAGTTCCACTTCAAGGCCCGGGTGGAAATGTTCCAAACGGGCCTTTACATACTCGGCCTGCCACAGTGCCAATGCGCTTTTACGGGTGGCAATACGAACGCGAGTCTTGTTATCTGTCATGTCAAACCTATGTGTTTTATATGTTTATTGGCCGTCGTTAGTCGCGGCGTACAATGCGAAATTCCTTGGTCGCCAGCAAGTGGTTTTGCGCGTCGCGCACCTCGACACGCCAGAGACCAACCTGATTCAGCATGATGTTTTTCGAAGAAAACGTGCGATAGCGCGGGGTGTGAACCCCCAATTGGACATCGGCCATCAGCTGATTCTGGAAATACCACAGGTGCCTTACGTTTTGCCCCTGCAGTCCGTTAATTTCGGTGAAAAAATACAGTTTGTCGTGGAAGGTGTGACGGGGGATCTCAATTTGCAGCGCATCGACCGGCTCGCGTTCGACCACATTGGTGGTCAGTACCGAACGGCTGACCTTGGCGATATCGATCTTGGCCCCTTCGGCCAGCGAAGCAACCACGGCAGATTCGGCGAATTCGGCGCGAGGCTCCGGCGGCTGTATCGCTTCAACTTGCTCTGTCTGCTCTGGTTGCGGGGGCTCGGGTTCTGCGGCGACGACAATCTCGGCAACGGCCGCCTCAGGCATAGTGTCATCCTGAGTATCACCTTCCTCGGCCAAGACAATCGGTTGTTCCACTACAACGGGGGCTTCTACGCTAACGGCTTCGTCCGTTTGTTGCTCCGACGGAACACTTGCATTTGCGACAGGCGTCTCTGACGCTGCGACCTCGACGATCTGCTCCGCGTTACCTGGCGTTAACCGAGATGCAGGAGCAGACTGCGGTGTTTCGCTTAGGACGTACCCGAGGGCGGCCATGGACGCCATAACGGCCAATGCCGCGACAAAAATACGCCGCCAATGCCACTGATACACCACTTTTTGCTGCGTTTTACGCGGCGGCTTCATATTCGCGGTGATCACTATTTTTTGTCCCATCCTCGTTGTCCCGTCAGTTAACTTAGTCGCTCGATCAACCAATGTCGAATGGCCGCCAGTTCTTCCATGCAGACCTGATGAGCCATAGGATAAGTGTGCCACGTTACCGCCATGCCGACCTGCTGTAAACAGTCGTGGGCCTGTTTGCCCGCCATCATGGGCACCACGTCGTCGTATTCACCGTGCGCCATAAAAATATTCAGTTCGCTCTGGCGCGCTTCATCGGCTAATAAACCCGGTTCGCTCATATAGGTTGAAAGCGCCATCACCCCAGCCAGCGCCTCATCAAGCCTCGGCGCCAGATGCAGGGCAATCACTCCGCCCTGAGAAAAGCCGGCCAGCACGATTTTATCGGCGGCAATCCCCTTGGCCCGCTCCTCGGCGATTAAATCGGCCACCTGAGCTGCCGATTCTCGCACACCTGCCGCATCGGCTCTTTTATCCAGATCAAGGGATTTGATATCGTACCAGGCCCGCATCGCCATGCCGCCGTTGATGGTCACGGGACGCACCGGCGCATGGGGGAAAATAAATTTAACGCCCAGCTCGTGCGGCAATTGCAACTGACCGGCCACCGGCGCAAACCCGTCACCGGAATCACCTAAGCCGTGCAACCAGATCACCGTGGCCCGATGGTTTCCCGGCGCATCACACACTACTGCGGCCAGACTCATGCGTTTGCTTCCCAACGGATCGGTGCGCCGGCCTGGCGACTTGCAGCCTCTTCCATAAAGGCCCAGAATTCGGCGCCGCTGCGGTTATCGATCCACTGTGCACCGCGACGTTCGAAATGATGGCCATTGAACTTAGTCGCTACCCATACCTGCTGCAGCGGTGCCTGTTTGTTGATAATTATCTTGCTGTTGTCGGGAAAAATAATCTCTAAAATGCCGGCCGCCGACTCGTAGTCCAGATCGACCTCACAATCATCAATTTGCTCTTCCAGCGCAAGCATCAGGGCATCGGCTAAGATATGGTATTCGCTATCTGTCATGGTCATATTTTTCACGCTCTTGGCTTTGAATAAATGTCTTTGACGCAAAGCGGAATAAAATCTTCCGCCAAGGCTGCATTTTTCGCATTTTCTGTTACCCTGCGATTATAAAGGCTGGAACATTTTTTATCTAATGAAACACATTCACTCGCGTTTACTACACATTTTTTCCCTTTCTGCCCTGTTGCTGACGCTCTCCGGCTGCGGCCAAAAGGGCGCGCTCTACCTGGCCGACGAAGAAGCCCAGACAAATACACCCCAGCAACAACAAACTGCCGATAAAAAAGCCTCTGAAAATTATCAGCAGAGGTAGCAACAAAGTTAACCCTGTGCCATAAAACATTGGTGTCATAGGGTACTTGTGGCATGATTGGCTAAGAGCGAATGTCAGCACGAGAACTATGTTAGTTAACTTTTCCAAAATGCATGGTCTCGGGAACGATTTTGTCGTGATCGACAATGTCACGCAAAACGTTTTCCTTTCCCGGGATCAAATAAAAAGACTCGCCGATCGCAACTTCGGAATCGGCTTCGATCAACTGCTGATGGTCGAAGCGCCCTATTCGCCGGATCTCGATTTTCATTACCGTATTTTTAATGCCGACGGCGGCGAAGTTGAGCAATGCGGCAACGGTGCCCGTTGCTTTGCCCGCTTTGTGCGTATGAAAGGGCTGACAAATAAACATAAAATCATGGTGTCTACCAAGGCAGGCAACCTGACCCTGTATATCGAAAAGGACGGCCAGGTGACGGTGAATATGGGGCAACCCGTTCTTGAACCGGCAAAAATTCCCTTCAAGGCCACCAAACGTGAATTGACCTACATCATTCGCGCCGATGATCACACCGTGTTCACCGGCGCCGTCTCCATGGGTAACCCGCACTGCGTGCTCGAGGTGGACGACATAGACAGCGCCGAGGTCGACTCCCTGGGGCCGCTACTGGAACATCACGAGCGTTTTCCACAAAAAACCAACGTGGGCTTTATGCAGGTGCTGAACCCGGAACATATCAAACTCAGGGTATGGGAGCGCGGTGCTCAGGAAACCTTGGCCTGCGGTTCGGGCGCCTGTGCCGCCGTGGTGGTGGGTCAGCTACAGGATAAATTAGCCAAAAGCGTGTGCGTCGATTTGCCCGGAGGCAGCCTGCAAATTCGTTGGCAGGGCGAGGGACATCCGGTTCGCATGACCGGCCCGGTAGAACATGTTTTCGACGGGCAGATAGCACTGTGAACGAGATCAGCCAGGAACAGGTCATCGCCTACTTAAGGGACAATCCGGATTTCTTTTCCCATCACCCGGAACTTTTACCCTCCCTGGCGCTGCCGCACAGTCCGCTCGGGGCCAGTTCCCTGTTGGTGCGCCAGCAACAAATGTTGCGTGATAAGAATAACCAGCTGCACGGGCAGCTGCAGGAACTGATAGAACAAGCGCGCAGAAATGAACAGATCTACCAGGTGTTCAGCGCCTGCCACCGTTTATTGATGACGGATCTCGATTTTCATCAGCTGGCCGAATCGCTGCAAACCCTGATTTGCCAGCAACTGCCGCTCAACGAATGCCGCTTGCTGCCGTTTACCGCCAACTTACATGCGCTGGTCGAACACAGGCTGAAAGATCAGGGACATTATCTCGGTCGTCTTAATCAGCAGGAACAAAAACTGTTGTTTGAGCATGAATGCCAGTCTGCCGCCATTTACCTTATCGGCGAATCGGATAACCCCATCGCCATCCTGGCCTTTGCCAGCCGCGACGAAATGCATTTCGATCCGACCCAGGACAGCCTGTTTGTCGGCGAATTCGTCAAGGCACTGCGTGAACGACTGGCGAGCCTGGCATGACAGACGCAGACCTGCGGCAAGCGCCATTAAGCGGCGGTTGGACAACGGCGATAGAACAATTCACCGATTACCTCAGGTTCGAGAAACAATATTCTCCCCACACCGTCAGCCAGTATCGCGCGCAATTGTTCGAAGCCGCACGCTATTTTTCCGCCATTCGTGAGAACTGGCTAACGCTGCAGAGCGAAGACATTCGCCGCTATTCCATGCAGCTTCGCGGACGCCAATTGAACGGACGCACCATCAGCCTGAAACTCAGTTGCCTGCGCGGCCTGTATAAGTTTCTCCAGCAAAAACGCGATCACCTGCTCGCCAACCCGGCAGAAGGCATCAAGGGCCCTAAATTTCAAAAACCGCTGCCGAAAAACCTCGATGTCGACCAGGTGACCCAGCTGCTGGAAATACCGCCGGAAGATGCTCTCGCCGTTCGCGATAAGGCGATCATGGAGTTGATGTATTCTTCCGGATTGCGGATCAGCGAGTTGGTAAATGCCAACTTACAGGATGTAAGCAGCAAGCAAAGAGAAATCCGAGTCATGGGTAAGGGAAGTAAGGAGCGGGTGGTTCCCATCGGCGGCAAGGCACTGGACGCATTGGATGCCTGGCTGAAATGCCGCGGCGAGTTTGCACTTCCCGATGAGCCCGCGCTGTTCGTGAGCAAGCAAAAGCGACGAATATCGGTGCGCCAGGTCAGAGCCAGGATGAAGGAATGGGGCATCAAACAGGGGATCAGCACCTCGATCCACCCCCATAAACTGCGCCATTCCTTTGCCTCGCATATACTGCAATCCAGCGGCGATTTGCGGGCCGTGCAGGAACTGCTGGGCCACAGCAGCCTGTCTTCTACCCAGGTGTACACTCACCTCGACTTTCAACACCTGGCCAAGGTCTATGACAGCAGTCATCCGAGAGCCAAAAAGCGCAGCAGGGAGTAAACCGTGCTGATGAAATTTAATCGCGGCTTGCACACCATCAAGGCGATCAGTTTCGACCTCGACGACACCCTTTACGATAACCGTCCAATCATCAAGGCGGCGGTTGAGGCCCAGATGGCGTATTTGGCCAGTTTGCCCCTCTGGCCAAAGGAATCGGAAACCTATTGGCATGCCTGCCGCTCCGAGGCGTTAACGCTCGAACCCGGGCTCGATTCGGATATGACTCGCTGGCGCCTCACCGCCCTGCGTTTGGGCTTGGAAAAGGCCGGCTATGATCCGCAACAAGCCCTGCATCACAGTCAACAGGCCTTTGCGGCCTTTGTCGACAAGCGCAGCCAGATTCAGGTTTCCGACGAGATCCTGGCAATGCTGTCACGGCTGGCCGAACGCTACCCGCTGATCGCGATTACCAACGGCAACGTCGAGGTGGACAGGTTTAATCTCAAAAACCGTTTTCAATTTGTGCTGCAGGCGGGCCCGGACGGTTTGGCCAAGCCGCATCCGGATATGTTTATCGAAGCGGTTCGCAGGCTGCAAATAGAGCCTCGCCACCTGCTGCATGTCGGCGACAGTTTAGACAGCGATATTCGCGGCGCCAACGATGCAGGCTGTATGTCGTTGTGGCTGCGCGGCGACGTGGCCAACAGTCGCTATAAAGGCCTGCCGCACGCGGAAATAGACGACATTCTCGAACTCAGGCACCTTTAAAGCGCCTTCTCCATGTAGTAACGAGCACCGTCGAGCGGGTAGCCATCCAGTTGATACTTGACCCGGTAACCGAGTTTTTCGTAAAACGGCTTGGCCTGAAAATCCAGTGTGTCGAGGGCGACAAAACGGGCCCCCAGTTCCCCGGCGGCCTGCTCCAGCTGTTCAACCAGCCGCCTGGCATAACCCTGGCTGCGCTGTTCGGGCTCGACCCATAACCAGTCGATCAGCAACCAGTTGCCGAAACAGCGCCCGCTGATCCCCCCGATTAACGTACCGTCATCCGCTTCAACCTTGAACCCCAAGGTGCGGCGCTCGACCGGCCAGTGCCGCTGGTTGAATGCAACGACCTTTTCACGCAACGCTTCGCTGAGTTGATTGGAATTATCGGCTTTGATCATCGGGCTGTTACCTGTGTCTTAGAAAACCCAAGCAGTGTATCGCGCAAACCTATGCCCAGCCTATACCTGTTTATAAAAACAGTATTTTATTTAGCCTGATGACAACACCTGTTATACTAAGCGCAATTTTGGTCACGCTTTGATAGGTAACGTGAATGGATGTATCCGAGCTGCTCGACGGGCTTAACGACAAACAACGCGATGCGGTAGCCGCACCGGTGCAAAACATGCTGGTGCTGGCCGGTGCCGGTTCGGGCAAGACCCGGGTGCTGGTGCACAGGATCGCCTGGTTGATGCAGGTTGAACATGCCTCGCCTTACAGTATCTTCGCGGTAACCTTCACCAATAAAGCGGCCAAGGAAATGCGCGGCCGGGTCGAACAAACGCTGAAAAGCCCGGTCGGCGGTATGTGGATTGGCACCTTTCACGGCCTGGCGCATCGTATTTTACGCGCCCACCATCGCGAGGCCGGTTTACCGGAGGCGTTCCAGATTCTCGACTCCGACGATCAGCAACGGATGATCCGTCGCCTGCTCAAGGCCATGAATATCGACGAGAAGAAATGGCCCGCCAAACAAATTGCTTGGTACATAGGCGCCAAAAAAGATGAGGGCCTGCGACCAAAAGATATTCAGGCCTACGACGTCAATGAACAGATGCTGCTGCGCGTTTATCAGGCCTACCAGGAGGCCTGTGACCGCGCGGGTCTGGTGGATTTCGCCGAAATCCTGCTGCGCTGTTATGAACTGCTGCAACAGCAACCGACCCTACTGCGCCACTATCAGCAGCGCTTCCGCCATATTCTGGTCGACGAGTTTCAGGATACCAACGCCATCCAGTACGCCTGGCTTAAGCTGCTCGCCGGCGCCGACAGCAGCATCATGATCGTCGGCGACGACGACCAGAGTATCTACGGCTGGCGCGGCGCAAAGATCGAAAACATCAAGCGATTCCTAAACGACTTCGGTGCCGAAACCATTCGCCTGGAGCAAAATTACCGCTCGACTGCAACCATCCTCAAGGCATCCAATGCGCTGATCCAGAACAACGCCGAACGCATGGGCAAAAGCCTGTGGACCGACGGCAACCAGGGTGAACCCATATCCGTTTATGCCGCCTTCAACGAACTCGATGAGGCGCGCTTTATCGTCGGCAAAATCCGCGAATGGCTGAACGGCGGCAATGCCCTGCAGGATTCCGCTATCCTCTACCGCAACAACGCCCAGTCGCGTATTCTCGAAGAAGCACTGCTGCAGGAAGGGCTGAAATACCGTATCTACGGCGGCATGCGCTTCTTCGAGCGGCAGGAGATCAAGGATGCCCTTTCCTATCTACGCCTGGTCAGCAACCGCCAGGACGACGCCGCATTCGAGCGCGTGATCAACACTCCGACCCGCGGCATCGGCGACAAGACCCTGAGCCATATCCGCGACTGTGCGCGCAGCGAATCTTTATCCCTTTGGTATGCCGCCAAGGCGGTGCTTGAACAACAACACCT
Source organism: Pseudoalteromonas sp. (assembly GCA_050288805.1). Taxonomy (GTDB): domain Bacteria; phylum Pseudomonadota; class Gammaproteobacteria; order Enterobacterales; family Alteromonadaceae; genus Pseudoalteromonas. Next base: position 5,076 of record JBNKEN010000153.1, on the reverse strand, counting down.
GAGCGGTCGTGCAGCGACCTCGGTACAACGCTTTATCGAGCTTATTGAAGGCATCGAGGAGCGGATTTTCGAATTAACGCTGGAAGAACAGGCCAAGTACGCCATCCAACATTCAGGTCTGATGGCCATGTACCAGGCGGAAAAGGGTGAAAAAGGCCGTGCTCGGGTAGAAAACCTGGAGGAACTGATCAACGCCTGCGGCCAGTTTGAGTTGCCCGACGAAGAGTCCTTTATTTCCCCGCTGGCAGGCTTTCTTGCCTACACCTCGCTGGAATCCGGTGAGGGCCAGGCCGACGAGCATGAAGATGCCGTACAGTTGATGACGCTACACTCGGCAAAGGGTCTGGAATTTCCGCTGGTGTTTATGGCCGGTGTCGAAGAAGGCATGTTCCCTTCGCAACAGAGTCACGAAGAAACCGGAAGGCTGGAAGAAGAACGTCGCATCTGTTATGTCGGCATGACGCGCGCCATGGACAAGCTCTATATCAGTCATGCGGAAAGTCGCCGCCTCTACGGGCAGGAAAAATATCACAGCCCGTCACGTTTCCTGCGAGAATTGCCGGAAGAGTGCATCGAAGAAATTAGGGTCAAAACCCAGGTTACCCGGCCACAGAGCAGTAATCGTTTCAGCGCTTCGTTAACTCAGGCCGCCTTTGAAGACAGCGGTTTCAATCTGGGACAGCGGGTGCTGCACACGAAATTTGGTGAGGGTACGGTACTCAATTACGAAGGGGCCGGCGCCCAGTCGCGTGTACAGGTTGCCTTTGACGACGCAGGCAGCAAATGGTTGGTAACCGCCTATGCCAAACTGCAAGCTCTCTGATCCGGCATTAAACACCTGTCTGGCGGCGCTGGCCCAAACCCGGCACCGCCAGCTGATGCTGATCCGCGGCGATTCCGGCTGGTGCAACCAAGCAGCCCAACGCATTCGAGCAACCTTTGATTCCTGCTGCTGGCTCGCTAAAGACGAAAATAACTCGAAGGCTATCTGGCCGCAACACACCCACCAGATCCTCGGGCAGGAATTCGACGTTGCCGTGTACGACGGCTTCAGCGGTATTTACCCAGATAAGCTCGCTGCGCTATCCGGTACAGTGAAAGCGGGGGGCTTGCTGCTACTGTTGTTACCGGAAGACATGACTCACTGGATAGACCCGGGTATAGAAAACAGCCTGAGTTACGGTGTGCCAGCACCCGAATTCAGCCCCTTTTTACGTTGGCTGGAACGCACGTTGGGCAACCTGGAATTGCTCCGCCTTTCCCAACAAGACGGACTGACTCTGCCTGATTTGGCACCAGCTCGTCATATCGAAGATAAACGATTACAACAGCAGGATGCCGTCGATGCCATCGTAAAAGCGGCAACGGGCCGCGCCTGGCGACCGCTGCTGATCAGCGCCGATCGCGGTCGCGGCAAATCGGCGGCCCTCGGAATTGCTGCGGCAAGGTTACCCGGTAAACAAATCATTTTCTGCAGTGCACAACGAGCGGCCTTGAACTCCGCATTCAAGCACCTGAGCGAAGAAACCGAGAACAGCCTTGAGCCGAATCATGTCTGTTATTATCCGCCCGACAGGCTGCTCAACGAGCAACCCGAGTGCGACCTCCTTTTGGTAGATGAAGCCGCCAGTTTGCCCGTCCCCATTCTCAAGCAACTGGTATCACGCTTTCCGCGCACCGTATTCGCCAGCACCCTGATAGGCTATGAAGGAAACGGACGCGGCTATACATTGCGTTTTAAAGGGTTCCTGCAGCAGGCTTATACCAACTTCAAAGAACTGCACCTTTCAGAGCCGATCCGCTTCGCTGGCGGCGACCCGCTGGAGCAGCATATAAATTCTCTTCTCGCCCTCGACTGTGAGCTTGGTGAGCTCTCAGAGCAAACCTCCGCCCCCGAGCCGGAAAGAATCCCGGTTAGCCTTTTGCAAAAAGACAACCGCCTGTTGAAACAGGTATTCGCGCTGTTGGTGTTGTCTCATTACAAAACATCGGTCAACGATTTTCGTCATTTGCTGGATGCCCCCAATCAAGAGCTGTTTATAACGCGCCATGGCGACCAGGTGCTGGCGGCCTGCCTGGTGGCTTACGAAGGGGGAATAGATTCAGCAATGGCGAAGGCCGTCATGGCCGGGTCCCGTCGCCCGCAAGGTCATCTGCTGGCTCAGGGCCTGGCCTTGGAAAGCGGAGATGCAAACCTGCTGCTCAAAAGAAGCGCCCGTATAGTCCGCATCGCCGTGCATCCCGAACTGCAAGGAAAAACATTTGGCAGTCGGCTGATTCGATACGCAGAGAAATACCTGCTTTCCCTGGGCGACATAACACTGATGACAACCAGCTTCGGTGCACAAGCGAAATTAATGCGGTTCTGGTCGGCTCAAGGTTTAGCCCCGGTAAAGCTGGGCTATACTCGCGACAAGGTTAGCGGTGAGCACTCAGCTTTCTATATAAAACCACTGCAAACACCCGAGACGGCGTATCAGCAGCGCTTCTGTCGCGACCTACCGTTGGCATTAATGCACAGTTTTAGCCACCTTGATCCCAATGTCGTCACCGAGTTGCTTGCCGGCCACCCGGAGTCTGCCCTTTTCAAGCACGATAACGCGTGCGTACAGCGTTTTTTAGACGGTGCAATGCAGTTCGATCAGTCATATCCAGCCTTATGGCGCGCTATCTGGGCTCGCCCGAAAAAATTGTCTGAACTGAGCCAAACAGCCAAAGTGGCCCTGGTTATGTCACTGATACAAAACAGAACTAGCCAAGATGTCGAATCTGCGCTTAAACTGAAAGGTAAGAAAGAGTTTGACCGGATCATTCGCCAATCTCTGCACGAGTGGCAATTAAGGGGTTAGATGTTCTATATCCGAATAGTCGTCATTTATTTTGTCTTCGCCTGTACCGCGGCCATAGCAAAAGACACACTTAAATTAGGTATGTCGGCGGCTCTCAGTGGCCCGGCCCGACATATTGGCAGCGACCTCCACTTTGGAGCCGATACCTACTTCTCCCGCTACAGCCAAGGGCGAATCGAACTCAAGGTATTGGATGACGGATACGAACCGGCCCGAACGGTCAGCAATACACGACTGTTGCTATTTAATCATCAGGTCGATGCGCTGTTCAGTTATATGGGAACACCCACTTCCTACGCTATTATGCCGCTTATCCAGGCCGAGCGGGTGCCTCTGCTAACCCCCTTTACCGGAGCCGAGTTCCTTCGCACCAATAACAACCCTTTGATATTTAATATGCGAACCAGCTACTTCGCAGAAGCCGAACAACAAATTACCCATCTGCTGGAAAAAAATCACAAACGGATCGCCCTGTTAATTCAAGCCGACGAATTCGGTTTGAGCGCGGAAGAGGGCTTGTTAAAGGCACTCAAGGAGAAACAACGGGTCCCCCTGATGACGGCCCGCTTTCGTCGTAATACCGACGATATAACGCATGCGCTCGAAGCCTCGTACTCGGTTAAGGCTGACGCCATTTGTATGGTCGGTACCTACGAACCCCTGGCAGCCTTCATCAATCAAGCCAATGAGAAAGGCTACCACCCTCAATACACCAGCATGTCTTTCGTCTCCAGCTCCGCACTCTATGAGCTGATTAAGAATCCCGCCCGCATATTTGTCAGCGAAGTTGTTCCTGCTCCGAATGAATGTGAACTGGCTATTTGCCAGCGTTTCACCAGCGACATGAAGGCTCGAGGGGTAGATACCCCCAACAGAGTCCAGCTTGAGGGTTATCTGAATGCCTACGCCTTTGATAAAGCCAGCCAGTCTTGCACAACGAAAAACATTCGAGAATGTATCGTCCCGGCGCTTAAATCCGAACTAAAAAAGAATCCAGAGTTACAGCAGCTGTTCCGTCGAAACGGCACGGATGTGGATAAAACAGCCATTTACCATTCTGTTTTTCAACAATAAAAACCGATCTTTTTGCTCAGCTGATCTATGCTTACTGCTATCGGAAGCATAATGGCTAATTTGATGGATTTTATTAATTTCAAGGTCGGCTCGAAGACCATCGCCCTTAAGATTCTCGACATACTCCTCACAGAGCGGTATGAAAACAATCTCACGTCATTACCCAATGAGAACGACAGCTTCATCGGCGTTAAAGATTACCTCGAAACGCCTACGCCGATATTTGACCTGGGCATTATGCTAAATAAGCAATCAACCCAGGTATCCAATAAACAACTCTCCGACCTCCTGATCACCCTGGAGAACGAACACATAGCCTGGATGAATGCTTTGGAACAAAGCATCCTTACCGATGTACCGTTCAACAAGGAAAAAGATCCTGATAGATGCGAATTAGGCCATTGGTATCGCAATTTTAAAACCGATAATGAGGATTTATCGGGAATATTGGCGCGTTTTGAGGCGCCCCATAGAGCTTTGCATCAAATCGCAGACAAATTATTACTACTGGCTCAACAAGGTCAGCGTGAAAAGGCTCTGGCTGAGTTTAGTGAGCATAAACGCAATACATTTACGCTGCTGTTAAGGCTGTTTGAGTCGGCACGGGAACAAATCGTACTTGATTATAAACCTATCATCGTTTTCACCACCAAAGACGGAATCAATCCCTATTTAGGTTTACTGGTCGACAAAGTTGAAGACGGGATCAGCGTGGATAAGTCGGAAATAAAGTCACTCAGCGAACTAACAAACGTGGGGTTTAAACTCGACACGCAAACAAGAAACATGATGAGTGGACTGATAAAACGTGAAGACAAGTACAGCCTAATCATCGATCCCGCAGCGATTTTCAGACCCGAACATTTGCAAACTCATCAGCCGGAAGAGAACGAAGCCTACGGATTGTTTTAACGACTTCTCGAAAGTGGATTAGCGTAATCCCCTTTAAACCAAAGCCCTCTGATGCGGGCTTTTATCGTCGAGGGATTCATTAATTCAGCTTGTAACATGTGAAAGCCTGACACCGAAACGCAAAAAACCCGCTCATTGAGCGGGTTTTTTACTTAATTAGGAGCCTGGCAATGTCCTACTTTCACATGGGCAGATGCCACACTATCATCGGCGCTGTTTCGTTTCACTACTGAGTTCGGCA
>JBNKEN010000152.1:0-6978 GCA_050288805.1 Pseudoalteromonas sp. | reverse complement strand
TCGCGCTTTTCGCCAGCCCGTTGGCTCACGCCGATATCACAGCAAATATGGCTGCCAGTTCTAACTATTTCTGGCGCGGTATAACGCAAACTGCCGACAAGGCGGCGGTATCGGGCGGTCTGGATTACAGTCACGAATCCGGTTTTTACGCCGGTACCTGGATGTCTAACGTCGATTTCGGCGAGGCAACCAGCGCCAGCTACGAAATGGATTTTTACGCCGGGTTCAGCGGCGCCTCCGGCGATCTCGGTTACGATGTGGGTTATATTCATTACACTTACCCGGATGCGGCCGGATCCATCGATTTTGGCGAGATTTACGGTGCGTTGAGCTGGAACTGGCTGGAAGCCAAGGCCAGCTACATGGTCAATGCCCAAAGCGATGCGAGCAGTGAAGAAGACATGCTGTATCTGGAGTTAAATGCCGCATTTGAGATTCTTAACGAAACCGAACTGGCATTTCATCTCGGCCATTCCAGCGGTGATACCGTGACGGAATGGTACGGTGAAGACGACACGTATATGGATTACGGCGTCAGCATCAGCAAGTCGGGCTTTACCTTCGGCCTTTTGCAAACCGATCTCGACGCAGATGACGATACCAAGGCCTATGTATCGTACAGTATTGACTTTACCCTCTAGCGCTTGGCGCTAATTGCTGCAACCAAGGGCCGAAAGGCCCTTATTTCGTGACTGCGGCCAGTTCAAAACTGCGTCGCAGTTTTTGCACCAGCTCAGGGTCGGAGTGCTTGTTCAGCGCCAGACATACGGGAAGCGTTGCGGCACTGCTCAGCAGCCATACGGGTTCCGCTGCTTCCACCGCCAACCCCTTGGCTTTCAGCACCTCGGCCATGGCCGGTAAGGTATTCATCGCCAGTTGCACCCGTCCGGCGAGAAATTTGGTCATCACCACGTCCTGATCCGCCGACACGTCCATTTGCTCGCCTTCCTTCAATCCAAGCGCCAACAGGTAATCATGGGTCCAATCGCTGCGGTTGACTGCAATGGTGTAATGAGTCAGGTCGGCTTCCGATTCAACCTTGATGTCGCGGTTGTCCGTCAGACGAAACACATAGATGGGTTCGTGCTCCGTTAACGGGCAAAACCAGTGAAAATAGGGTTCTCGCTCCGTAGTGCGGTAGGTACTGTAAACGGCATGATTGGGCAGTTGCCTTGCCATATGATAACTGCGAGCCCAGTTCATCATCTGAATACGATAGGGAATACCCGCCTCCTGCAACCGGGATTTCACCGTACGGGTCGCATTTCCGACTATCTCTCCCTGATCGTTCAGGTAATTGTAGGGAAGCCATTGCTCGGTCAGTATGGTCAGCCTTGCCTCCGAGGCACTTACCTGCCAGCCGCACAAAAGCAGCAGGAAAATAAAATTACGCATAGTCCTTTTCTCCTTCCGCCCTAAGCTACTACAGTCCCTAAACGAAGGCGAGCGTTTGCCCAATCAGGGAACAGCGTGTCCTTGGGAAGCCTGCCAAATGCGATACCATTGCTCGCGCGTCATCTTGAGAGCCGAAGCCTCAACCGCCGAACGTACCCGCTCGATTTTCCCGGTACCGAGAATGATCGACCCCTTGCTCGGATGAGCATTCAGCCAGGCATAGACAACCCGATCCAACTCCGTTGTGCCGATTTCCTCACCCACTTCCTGCAAGCTGTGGCGCAGCCTTTGCGCCTTTGCATCGTCGGAGGTAAACAAGCGTCCGCCGCCGAGCGGCGACCAAAGCATCGGATGGATACGCAGACGTTGGCACTGATCCAGGGTTCCGTCATCGAGCGCGCTCATTCGGTACGGAGAAAACTCGATCTGGTTGGTTACCAGCGGAAAATCAAGGCGCGACTGCAACAGTTCAAATTGCGACGGAGTAAAGTTGGACACCCCGAATTCGAGCACATCACCTTTTTGTCGCAGGGTTCTAAAGGCATCCGCTACTTCATCGGCATCCATCAGGTAATCGGGGCGGTGGATCAGCAGCACATCGAGCCGGTCCGTATCGAAATGACGCAACGACCTGTGCGCCGCGGCCAATATATGCTCCCGAGCGGAATTGTAATGATTTACCTGACCGGCCGTGGCGAACTTACCCTGCTGCAGGTAAATTCCGCATTTGGTGATAATCTGCAGCTTGTCGCGCAGGCCCGGCTGCAATTTCAGCGCTTCGCCGAAGCGTGCCTCACAGGTATAGCCGCCGTAAATATCGGCATGATCGGTGCTGTTGACGCCGAGTTCCAGGCATTGTTCGATAAAACGCACACACGCCTGATGGCTCAGTTGCCAGTCGTTAAGACGCCAGAAGCCCGCCACCAGACGAGGTATAGGACGATTTTTATTTTCCATTATAAAGCCGATAGCTGATTGAATCTGTACCAACTATAACAAAATGTACCTGCCTGTCTTGGTGATTAAGACGAAAAAGCCGCTTCCCATCACGGAAGCGGCTTTGTCAGGTCTGCATGCCGGTTAAAGGCGCTTGATATTGTCGGCGCTGTCCTTGTCGACCAACTTAACAAAGGGATCCACGCCGGCAAAACGGGGCTTCTCTTTCACCTTGAGCTCAAGCAGATTTTCACCGCTGACGATATGATGCTTGTCGAGATAAAGCACGAAATCATCGGCGCTCAGGTCTTCCGGATCCGCGTTGAAAAGGCCGATGTCCACCCATTCATCCAGGTTGACCTCGATTTCTTCGCCCTGCCCGTCGGCCCGTTTTTGCTTCGCATCTATGGTCAGGTTCACCGTATACAAGCCTTGCTCATCGGGCTGCTCGGCCACAACCACGTCTTTCAACGCCAGCTCATACAAGGTGATATGGGCAAACTGATCATCGACAAAACGTTGCTCGGCCTCATCGGCATCCTGTTTCAGGAAACCGAGTAAATCCAGCGTCGTCGGATACGGGTTGCTCTGGTACTTGTACCTGGCCAGGAAGTCATGCAGGGCCTGATTCACCCGCTGCTCGCCGAGCCGGTCGCGCAGCGCCATCATCACCACGGAGCCCTTGCGATAATGAATATAGTCCTGCCCTTCGGCGCGCATCAGCGGCATTTCTTCGATGACTTCCACCGTGCGGCCGCGCAGATAACGATCCAGCTCGTATTTCAGGAACTTACGGATCTTCTCCTTACCGTATTTTTTCTCCATCACCATCAGGGCGCTGTATTGAGACAGGGTTTCAGACACGATCGCATTTCCCTGCACATTTGCCGCTCCCACCTGGTGACCCCACCATTGGTGAGCCACTTCGTGAGCCGTAACGTAATAGGCCGGGTCGATATTCTGCGGATCGCTCAGGTCGGAAATAAAACCCATGCGTTCCGAATAAGGCACCGTATTGGCAAAGCTCTGCGCAAACGAGCGATACCCCGGAAACTCGATAATACGCAGTTGACGGTGTTGGTAGGGCCCGAAGTGCTCGCTGAAGTAATCGATAGAGTCCTTCACCGATTCGACCATGCGATCCACGTTCATATCGTGGGTTTTATGGTAATACACCTCGATATTAATCCCCTTGTACTCCTCCTTCCTGGCTTCCAGGGAACCGGAAAGTACGGAGTAGAAATTCACCATGGGCGCATCCATTTTGTAATGGAAGGTACGGCGACCGTTTTCCACCGTTTCACTTTGCAGATAGCCGGGTGCAATGGCGAACTGGCTCTCATCCGTGCTGATCACCGCCTCAAAATCGATAAAGCCGACGCCTTTGCCGAAAAAGCTTTCATCGTAATGGCTTCGATCTTCCAATTTATAGGCGCGTTCGAGAGGTTCAAGCTGATGCTTGCGACGTATATGGCGATCTTGCAGCTGTTTACCCGAGTCGTAACCGAAAGCAGGGAACAGCTCGTAGTTATTGATAAAGGTGCCGTTATCGACCAGCAGCACGTCTTCATCGCCCGCCCTAAAACCCCGATGGCTGCGCACCACACTCAATTTTCCGCTGCGTTTTTCGCCGGGCGCCAACGGCTCGTCGAACTCAAACCAGGCGGTGTCCAATTCGTCATTGAAATCAACCAGCTTACCGCCCGCTATTACCACATTCCATTCGGGGCTGTTAGCCGGTTTATTGACCAGGAAACGCGTCAGCGGTTCGTTCCCCGCATTCGTCACATCAATATCGGCCGTCGCAACGATTCTGCGTTCGCTCGGGAAAATATCCACCTTGGCCAGCACCTTGGTAACGGTCGGGATTTCCTGATCCTTGTAGGCGACATAGGTTTTTTCGTAATTGGCCTGCAGCGCTTCTTGCGGATCCGATTCAATGTATTTGTTCATCACATAGGTGTTGTGATAGATAAAGCTCCCTGTCGCAATAAAGAGCACGGCTCCCAAGGCGACGATTGCCTTACCCGGAACGCCCAAGTAATAACCCACCGTTTTCAGGCGTACTTTCAGCGGCTGCGCCGGACCCCGGTGCCACAATGCATAGCTAAGTGCAGCCAGCACCATTGCCGCTCCCAGCCAATACAACATGAACCAGTTAAACGCGCTAAGAAAATGACCGTATTGGTTAATATCGGAGAACATGACCTGTGGAGCACGGGCAAAACGGAAGATAGGGTGACCGAAGCCAAAGTTTCGCAGCACCAGGGTGCTGATAATAAACAACATGAACAGCAACATGCCGACATATTTGTTCGGGCTCAGGACCTGGAAGAAGAATGCCAGCACAACCAGCATAAACAGCGGCACCAGATACAGGTAACCGAGGCGGAACAGGTATTGGCCAATCTCAAAATGCTGATACCCTTGAATAGCCTGATTGCTAAGGGTTACCACCATGGCAAACAGCGTCAACAAGGCAAATACGAGACCTATGGCGACCACTTTAGACAGCCAGAACGTCAGGTTATGCACCGGCATAGAGTCGATAATATCGCCCATTCCCGAGTTGCGCTCACGCCAGACAACCTCGGCGCTGTAATAGGCGATGATGATCATCGTCAGCAGCCCCGTCGAGTTTTGGATCAGTTCCACCATCAATTGGGTCAACGGCCAGGAAGGCGTACCGAACATGCCGTTCGGATCCAGCAGCTGGGCAACCAGCATAAAGATTGTAAGCACACCCAATACCAAAAACGGCGCACTGAAGATCACCTGTTTGATTTCAAACATCAACCGATACCTGAAATGGGCAAGGGAATGGATCGTCTTACTACCCTTAGTGTCGATGCGATTATTGAGCGCTTTTTCCAGCCCGCTCAGGTCATCGGCTTTTTTCTTGCCCGGTTTGTTCGCGCCAACCTCCAGGCCCTTACCGAAGCGACCAAACAGAACCAAGATGGCAACGGCGGCGCCCAGCCAGATAAGACGGTTTTGCAGCAAAATGCCGGACATTTCTATTGCCGTGTTGTTCTTGTCGAACATGGTCCAATACCGTGTTACCTCGGCAAATGCGTTAAAGCCGAACGGATCCAACAACGCCGCCATGGTGCGATATTCGGGCTCGCTGAAAAACTGTCCCGCCACCTCATAACCGATAAAAAGCCCCACGGCGCAAAGGTATACCGCCATCATGGAACGAAAACGGATCGCCATGCCATAAAACAGGCTGGAGAGAACAAACAGGGTGGGCACGCTCAGGTAAAAATAGGCTGAAAAGTAGTGGCTCGCGGCGCTCAATCCCAAACGCTCGGGATCAACCCATCCCATCAGCTCGCCCAGTGAACAGCCGACAAAAATACCGAGCGGCACGAACGCAAACACGGTACATACCACGGCAAAGGAACCGAAAAACCGTCCCAACTGATAGGTAAGCGGATTCAACGGCTTGCTGTAGAGAATCTCCGACATCTGGTACTGATCGTTACGTATCGCCGTATTGGCGACAAAGTTCACGGTCAGGAACATGGCGAAAATCCCCATGATCAGCAATGTCTGGCCTATCGCAAACGGGCCGTTATAGACCACGTTGCCGCCGCCCCCGATCTGGACATTGTCCGACACGGTGGCAAAAAACGTCAGCAGGAAAAAAATCGCGCTGGTTACAAAAAACGAAGGCTGTCTGGTGAAATAGCGCCATTCGAAACGGAGCATTTTTAAAAACATCACGTTCTCCTTACGCCGCGTTGCGATGCTGGTGCAAGGTAGAGAAGTACACGTCTTCCAGGTTGGCCGGCGCGGGCTCAAAGCCCTCCGGCGCGGCATCGGCCATCACATGCACTATGGTCTGGCCGGCAAACAGGCGTTTGGAAATAAGCGGCATCGACTGCTCAATCTCCTGTGCCTCCTGCAAACTGACCGACTTACGCCAGATCTGACCGTTAAGCTGATTGGTCAGGGCGATGGGGTTACCCTGCAGCAGGATCTGGCCGGAAGCCAGCACCGCCATCTTCGGGCACAGCTCGGAAACGTCTTCCACTATGTGGGTCGACAGAATGATCACCTTCTCTTCACCCAGGCTGACCAACAGGTTATGGAAACGGTTGCGTTCTTCCGGGTCAAGACCGGCGGTCGGTTCGTCAACGATGAGCAGATCCGGGTTGCCCAGCAACGCCTGGGCGATACCAAAACGCTGGCGCATCCCGCCGGAAAATCCGCTGACCGCCTTTTTTCTGTGCTGGAAAAGATTGGTATGCGCCAGTAAGCCTTCCACCGCTTCCTTGCGTTCCCCCTTGTGATGAATCCCTTTCAAGACCGCCATGTGATCCAGCAGATCATAGGCACTGACCCTGGGATAGACGCCGAAATCCTGCGGCAGATATCCCAAACGCCGGCGCAGCGCCTGCGGGTCCTTGAATACGTCGATGCCGTCAAACTCTATACTGCCCGCATCGGCCGACTGCAATGTGGCTATGGTGCGCATCAGGGAGGATTTTCCCGCTCCGTTGGGACCGAGCAAGCCGAACATGCCGGTCGGTATTTCAAGATCGACGCCCTTGAGGGCGTGCACGCCATTGCCGTAGGTTTTAGATAAGCCTTTGATAGATAGCACGTATAAAGTCCTTCTTGTTTTATATTTAGTGGAGA
>JBNKEN010000151.1:0-4967 GCA_050288805.1 Pseudoalteromonas sp. | reverse complement strand
AGGCCAATTACTTTTCCAACGCCATCGTTGATACCGGCGCAAGCCTCACGGTGTTGCCCGCGGCAATGTATCAGGCGGTGTGCAAACAACTGGGTGAAGTGAAAACCGGATTTGCCGAACTGATCACGCCGTTTGCGGATATCGCCCGGCAATATGTCGGCATAGACGCATGCGCCCTTAAGCTTGCCGACTGGCCCGATATCGCGTTTCTGTTTAAGGGCGAAAGCGGTGATACGGTCAAACTTATTTGCCGCCCCGAAAACTATTGGCAGCTGAATACCCCATCACACGGCAAGGCCTGTTTTAAGTTGCTCAGCCAGCTGCCGAACTGGCCGAATCAATCCATTTTGGGACTGCCGCTTATCAGCGGCTATTACACCGTATTCGACCGCAGTGAGGGCGGCAAGGGCGTGGTGAGGTTTGCTGAACATCGTATAGCCGTAACGGATGCCGAGGAGAATCCATAGTCATGGAAGAAAAGGACTACACCTTTGAAACCGAGCGCCTGTTATGTCGGCCGTTAAACGAGTCGGATCGGGAATTCTATATCGGTTTGTATACCGATGAGAAAACCATGCGTTGTATAGGCAATCCTTTGTCTTTGAACAGAGCAGAAAAAGCATTCAAGGCCACGGTCTCTGCGATGGTGAAGGGTGTGAAAGGCGTCGAACGCACGCTTATGACCTGGGTTATTATTTTGAAAGGCTCCGGTGAGAAAATAGGAATCCAGGCCATTAGTTTCAGGCCGGTTGAACTGCTGCACCTGAATGAAAGCGGCGATAAGAGCCTGGATTTTTCAAAAGAAGGCGAGGTTGAATTTGGCATTATTCTTTCCAGACAATCCCATGGTCGTCAACTTCCGGAAGAAGCCATTGGCGGTTTGGTTGAATTCGCCGATAAGGTGCTAAAGGTCAAAAAAATCTTTGCTATCTTTGCGATAAAAAATCGTGCTGTTTTAAGGTTTGTGCACAAACTTGGTTTTGAGGAGTCCGAGCGGATCTCCGCCATTGATGAATTGAGTACATATCAGTATCTCCCGTCGGATAAGGTTAAGGCTATGAATATGGTTGTTCATCCATTTCATTCGTAGAGAGACAAAAAAGGTCATGAATATAAACGAACAAAATAAAACGGGTGAGATCGTCTGTGTAGGGATCGGAATGAAGCTGGGCGCGCATATTACCCCTATTGCCCGTAGTTATATAGAAAATGCGGACGTGGTATTTTCCATGCAGTCCAACGGCCTGGTTGAACGCTGGGTGGCGGAAATGAACCCCGACGTTCGCAGTCTGCAATCCTTTTACGAGGTGGGGAAATCCCGCCATATTACCTACCGCGAAATGATAGAGGCCATGATGACGGAGGTCAGGGCCGGTAAAAGGGTGGTCGGGGCGTTTTACGGTCACCCGGGCGTGTTTGCCTACGCGCCCCATAAGGTGATAGAAATAGCCAGAGGAGAGGGCTTTGCCGCCCATATGGAGCCTGGGGTTTCGGCTGAGGACTGCCTAATTGCCGACCTTAATATCGACCCCGGTAAATACGGCTGCCAACAATTTGAAACCAGCCAGTTTATGTACTATTGGCGCCAAATCGACCCGTCGGCCTATTTGATCCTCTGGCAAATAGGGGCCGCAGGGGACAAGTCGCTGACCCAATACGTGACAACCAACGCCTACAGGCAATTGCTGGTTAAGCGTTTACTGGAATTTTACCCGCCCGAACATCAAGTTATTCTCTATGAAGCGGCGGTGCTGCCGATAGACAAGGTGCGGGCCGAACACGTGCCATTATCGGAGCTGGCGTCATGCGAGGTGTTTCAGCATACCACCCTGGTGATACCGCCCGGCGAGAAAATGAGAGAAAACAAAGAACTGTTGGACGAGCTGGCAAGGCTGAAGTAAGCTAAGCCGGTGAGACTAAGAGTCTATTTAGCCAATAAAAAAGAAGGAAACCTTATGTCTACTGTTATCAAACTGCTTGAACGCCTGGGCCAGGACTCATCGCTGCAACTGAAAGAAAACGTCGAGGCGTTGCTTGCAGACGCGAATTTGGATGAAGAGCTGAAAACCGCGCTGCTAAACAAGGACGTGGTCTCTCTTGAGCGTCAGCTTGATGTGTGCCCGGATATCTTCTGTATGATGTTTCCGGCGGAAGACGAGCCAAAAGAAGACGAGGGAGAAGGCGAAGAAGAGAAGCAACAAAAAAACATCGCAGCTTAATTTATTGTGACAAAGTACTTTAATCAAATAATAGCCAAGCGGGTTCTTAATCGATTCTGTTTGGCTTTAATTCTGTTGTTCAGTTCATTAGGTGGAGCTTTAGCTGATACAGATTATCAGTCGCTGTTGTTAGAAGCCGACGAGCTGAGAAGCAGCGATCCCACCACATTTTTTAAACTGGTTGATGAACTTAATGAGCATCAAGAACAACTGTCTCCCTACCAGCGTGATTTTTTAAAGTATTTAACCGCCTATAGTTTGGGTTTTAAGGGAAAGTTGGAGCAATCCATTGCGCTAAATAAGGAATTAATTGATACCAGCTTAGATTTATCGCTGGTTTTTCGCGCGTACAGTTCGTTGTTAACTGTTTATGGTGTCTCACAGAACTGGACTCTTGGTCTGGAAACATTGAATAAGATATTTGAATTACAAGATACAGTTAGCAATCCCAAACTTAAACAAGATGGATTGTTTTTAGCATTTATTTTTTATAACCAACTTGGCCAATTTGAAGAGGGATTAAAGTATGGATCGCGTATTAAAGAAGAGAAATTAACTCCAAGAAATTTATGTTCGTTAAAGCACATCACCATTGAAGCTAGATCATATCTAGGTACTATTTCTCACGACGACGCCATAATTAATCAAGGACTCGAAGCATGTAAAGTAGCCAATGAGCCAATTATGAGTAACTTTATCCGGGTTCATATTTCTAAGATGTATTTAAAAGAAAAAGATATTTTGCATGCTGAGGAGATGTTATTGAACAATTTATCCGAAATTGAGCAAACAAAATATCCAAGATTGATAGTCGAAGTTTATGAACTTTTATCTGAGATAAATGAATTCAAAGGTGACAAAAAAATTGCAGAGAACTTTGCAAAAAAGACAATTCAAATCGGTAAGAATATCAGTACTACCTTGGCCGTAGTTAAGTCTTATAAGCAGCTTTATGAGCTGGCCAAGCAAAAAGGCGACTTGCAAGAAGCGCTTAAATATCACGAGCTTTATAGCGAAGCGGATAAGGCCTATATCGACGACGTTAAAGCCAAAACTCTCGCCTATCAATTGGCGCAGCACAACGCCATTCAGCAACAAAACGAAATCGAACTGCTTAACAGGCAAAACGCGCTGTTGCAGGCGACCCAGCAACTTAGCAGGGAAGAAGCGAAAAACCTTAAGCTCGTCAGTGCGTTTTCCATTGTTGTCACCTTTTTTATCGGACTGTTTGGTTACCGTAGCTGGTGCACGCAAAAACGCCTGAAGGTGCTCGCGGAATACGACTCCCTGACCCGTGTTTATAACCGCAGGCACTACACCGAGCTGGCGGAGGAAGCCATAAAACTGTGTGCTAATAAGGGGCAGAACGTCAGCTGCGTATTGCTGGATCTCGACCACTTTAAAAAGGTCAACGACACCTACGGCCATGCCGTCGGGGACTGGGTGTTACAACGCGTCGCCGAGGCGGTTTCTACCGTGATACGTACCAACGATATCTTCGCACGCCTCGGCGGTGAGGAATTTGCGATATTACTGCCGGGCTGCGATGTAGACAACGCGTTGCGGGTGGTGGAAAAATGTCGTCAGGCCATCGAGCTGATAGACACCTCAGCTACCGGCAATAACTTTGACGTCAGCGCCAGTTTCGGCCTGACCGACTCCAATCGCTCCGGGTATAAGCTGGATCAACTTTTCACCGACGCCGATTCGGCGGCCTATGAGTCGAAGGACAAGGGGCGTAACCAGGTGACGGTGTTTTCACCCGCATAGCAAGCGGGCGGAAACGCCGGGAAAGGGAAGGAGCGCGGCCTGCGCACCCTAAACAAAAAGGGAACGAGGGGGAGAAAGCCCCTTGCTTTCCGGCTTATTTTCAACGAGCCCGGAACCATGATTTATAAAAGACTTATTTGCATCTTGTTATTGTGTGGCCATTTTTTCGCTTTCGCCGATGAAAGTCGCGAGATGTTGCAGGCGCAATTGCAAGAGGCCGATGAGCTTAAGAACATGGAGCCCGTGCAGTTTAATGCCCTGATTGCCGAGCTGAACGAGAAGCAGACCCTGATGTCGCCTG
Organism: Pseudoalteromonas sp.; assembly: GCA_050288805.1. GTDB lineage: Bacteria > Pseudomonadota > Gammaproteobacteria > Enterobacterales > Alteromonadaceae > Pseudoalteromonas. Next base: position 677 of record JBNKEN010000151.1, on the reverse strand, counting down.
AGCAGCGCGATCTGCTCAGCCTGTTAACAGTGTATCAAGTCGCCATGGGCGGCGACTATGCCGCCGCCGAGCCGGAAGTGCGCAAGTTAGGTCGGCTCGCGCATGACCCGCTTATTCGGTTTCGCAGTCGATACGCCTTGGTTTATATACTGGCGGTACAAAAAAAATGGGTTGAAGCCCTGGAAGAGAGCAACGCGGTGATTGCCGAGGCGCCAGCCATCGACCAGATAGAGCACAGGCAAAACGCCTACCTCGCGGTGGTCACCCTGTACAACCAGCTCAAGCAGTACGATCTCGCCCTTCGCTATATAAAACTGATGGAAAAACAAGTGCTCCCGCCAAAAAGCGACTGCGTGGTCGGGCAGTTGGAGCTGGAAGCCCTGTATCGCCGGTCAAGCCTGGAAGAGCTGGCCCCTAAGTTCGACGGTGCGATTGCCCTGTGTGAAAAGGCCTCGGTTGCCATCGCGCTCAATCTCATCCGAATGTATAAAACCGAGAAGTTGCTCACCCTCAAGGACGGGCCTGCGGCCACGGCGTATTTAAACCCCCATTTGGCCGAAATAGAGGGCACCCGCTACCCCTTGTTGATCGCCAAAGCGCATAACCTGATGGCCGAGTCGTTCCTGTTGCAGGGGGATCTTCAGAACGCCGAGAGGCACCTCGGCGAGGCGCTCGGC
>JBNKEN010000150.1:0-5685 GCA_050288805.1 Pseudoalteromonas sp. | reverse complement strand
GGGTTCATGACGATCGCCGAGGAATCGACTTCCTGGCCCAAGGTCTCGCATCCTGTCCACGAGGGCGGGCTCGGCTTCGGCTTCAAGTGGAACATGGGATTCATGAACGACACGCTGCGCTACATGGCGCATGAGCCCGTTCACCGCAAATACCACCACAACGATATCACTTTCGGCCTGCTCTACGCCTTTTCGGAGAACTTCGTCTTGCCGCTCTCGCACGACGAGGTGGTTCACGGCAAAGGCTCCCTGCTCAACAAGATGGCCGGCGACGACTGGCAGAAGTTCGCCAATCTGCGTGCCTACCTGGCCTTCATGTGGGCGCATCCCGGTAAGAAGCTGTTGTTTATGGGCGGGGAGCTGGCACAGCGCCGGGAATGGGATCATGACGCGGAACTGGAATGGCCATTGTTGGCGTTTCCAAGTCACCAGGGAATACAAGGGCTGGTGCGTACCCTTAATCATATTTATCGCGCAGCGCCGGCCATGTATCAACGCGACAACAGCCCGGAGGGCTTCCGCTGGGTGGACGGTAACAACACCGAACAGAGCATCTACAGTTTCGTTCGTAACAGCGCCGACGGAAAAGAAATGCTGCTGGTGATCTGCAATTTCACCCCCGAGGTATATCGTGATTTCCGTATCGGGGTGCCGAAACCCGGCTTTTACAGTCTGCTGCTCAACACCGATCAGACGATGTTTGCCGGCAGTGGTATTGATGCATTGGCAAGCGGCGGCCAGCAGGCTCGCAAGGTGCCGAGTCACGGTTTCGGCCATTCGCTGACCATGACGGTGCCGCCCCTGGCCACGCTTTATTTCAAATGGCAGGCCGGTGATGAACACCTTTAAGGTCGCCTCCGGGCAAACCAGTCCGCTCGGCGCAACACCGGTCAACGGCGGGGTTAATTTTGCCCTGTATTCGTCGAGCGCAAAACGGGTCCAGCTGTGCCTTTTCGATCGCAGCGGCCATACCCAGGTAGCGCAAATTCCCATGCGCCGTGGTGAAGGTGACGTGTGGCATGTGTTCATCGGCGGTGCCGGGAGCGGGCAGTTGTATGGTTTCAGGGTGGAAGGAGATTTCAAACCCGGCGTCGGGCTTTACCATAATCCGTTCAAACTGCTGCTCGACCCGTATGCGAAAGACCTGTTCGGGGATTTTATTTTAAGCGATCGTCACAAGGCCAAGGCCACCGAGGGTGGGCGGTGCGAAAGGGATAACGCCGCCGATATGCCGAAATCCAGGGTTGTGTCCTTGTCTCCTTACCTCGGTAAGCGGCCACGTATACCCTGGGGAGACACGGTGATCATGGAATGCCATGTAAAGGGGGCCACGAAACGTCATCCGGGGGTGGCCTCCCACCTGAGGGGGAAGTTTCTCGGTCTTTCCAGTCCCGCGTTCATATCCCACCTGAAACGGCTTGGGGTCAATTGCCTCGAGCTGATGCCGGTGCAGCAGTTTATCAGCGAACCGTTCCTCAGCAACAAGGGGCTGACCAACTATTGGGGTTACAATACCCTGAGTTTTTTTACTCCCCACCGTGAGTACCTGGTCAACGGCGATATCGGTGAATTTCAAGCCATGGTCGCCACGTTACATCAGCACGGCATCGAGGTGCTGCTTGATGTGGTATTCAACCATACGGCGGAAGGGGATCAGCATAGTCCGACGCTGAATTTCCGCGGTATCGACAACCTTGCCTATTATCGCACCCTGAGTACGGCGCCCGGCAGCTACATTAACGACACCGGGTGCGGCAATACCATCAATATTGACCACCCGAGGACATTGCAACTTGTTACCGACAGCCTGCGTTATTGGGTCGAATTCTTCGGCGTAGACGGGTTCAGGTTCGACTTGGCTTCGATCCTTGCGCGCGACGCCAACGGGTTCAACAGTCGCCATGCATTTTTACAGTGCCTTGCGCAGGATCCGATACTCAGCCAGGTTAAATTGATTGCAGAGCCCTGGGATATCGGGCCCGGTGGCTATCAGCTCGGCGCTTTCGGGGCGCCCTGGCGGGAATGGAACGATCAGTACCGCGACATCGTCAGGCGCTTCTGGCGCGGCGATGCCGCCACGCTCGGGCAACTGGCGAAGCGCCTGCACGGTTCCCACGACATATTTGAAGCAACCCGTCGAGGTCCCCTCAGTTCGGTCAATTTTGTCACCAGTCACGACGGATTTACCCTGCATGATCTGGTGACCTACAACGACAAGCACAACGGCGCCAACGGCGAAGACAATCGCGACGGCCACAGCTCTAATTTCTCGAGCAACTGCGGCGTCGAGGGCGAGACGGATGAGATTACCGTCAATACATTGCGTCTGCAGCAGCAAAAAAACCTGTTGCTCACGCTGCTGTTGTCGAAGGGGGTTCCGATGCTGAGCAGCGGTTCGGAAACCGGTCATTCCCAAGGGGGCAACAACAACGCCTACTGTCAGGATAATCCGACCTCCTGGCTGGCGTGGGAGAGCGGTGATGCGGAGCATCCCCTTACCCGTTTCATCGCGGATCTGTTGCAGCTAAGGCGCAGCCATCCTGTCTATGCCCATCCCGATTACATCCATGATGACGACACGGCGTTTAACCTGTGTTGGTTTAATAACGACGGCGATCCCATGAGTCAGGAAGACTGGCATGACGAAAAACGCCATACCCTGGGCTATGTGATCACCGCCCGGGCCCCCGGTCTGAGCCTGCTGGTGATCCTGCACGGACACGACAAGCCCTGTCTGTTTCGTTTACCGCCGCTGCCCGAAGATTGCGTATGGCAGTTGCAACTGACCAGCATCAACAATTATCCGGCATCGACACCCTTTGCCGGACTTCAGGAAATAAACCTGGCTGCAAAAAGCAGCTGGGCCTTCATACGTACAGCAAAGGAGGCCGAGCATGAGTAATGAAGAAAACTACTGCCAGATTTCAGGCTGGCAACACGGACCCCTGTTGAACGGACAAACCCTCAAGGAGGATCTCGCCCGTCACTTTTACTATACCCTGGGGCGCGACAAGGTCGGCGAGTCGCAGACCTACCTCTATACGGCGCTGGCGCTGACCATCCGCGATCGCATGGTGTCGCGTTGTCGGGCGACCCGTGAACATGTGGGCAGTAAGCCGACCCGGGTGGCGGCGTATCTGTCGCTGGAATTTTTGATGGGGCGGGCGCTCGGTAACGCGATACTCAACCTGGATCTGGCGCCCTCGGTCAAAAGCGCGTTATCGGATTATTGCAGTTCCCTTGAGCAGGTTGCCGAGGCGGAGCACGATGCCGGTCTCGGCAACGGCGGTCTCGGGCGCCTGGCCGCCTGTTTTCTCGACAGTTGTGCCAGCCTGGCGCTGCCGGTAATAGGGTACGGTATTCGTTACGAATACGGCATGTTCAACCAGTCCATCGAGAACGGCTACCAGGTCGAGCAACCGGATCACTGGCTACGTGAAGGCCACCCTTGGGAGCTGAGTGCCCCTGAACATACCAGGCGAGTGAAGTTTTTCGGTTACGTCAAGGCCCATATCGACCGGCAGGGGCGAATGCACAGGCAATGGAGTGATACTCAGGACGTGCTGGCGGTGCCCTACGACGTACCGGTTCCCGGCTACCGTAACCAGGTCGCCAATACCCTGAGACTGTGGAAAGCGGCGGCCACCGACGAGTTCGACTTCAGCGAATTTAACGCAGGAAGTTACTCCGAGGCAGTGGCGCGCAAAAACCTCGCAGAGCAGATCACTATGGTGTTGTACCCCAACGACAGCAGCGAAAACGGCAAGGAACTGAGGCTGCGCCAGCAGTATTTCCTCTCGTCGGCGAGCCTGCAGGACATGATCGCCGGTTGGATAGAACGTCATGGTGAAGATTTCGACGCCTTTGCCAAACATCACGTATTCCAGCTCAACGATACCCATCCGAGCATCGCCGTAGCCGAACTGATGCGGATTTTGGTCGATGAACATGGTCTTGAATGGGAACCGGCCTGGGAGATCACCACCAGCACCATGGCCTATACCAACCATACGCTGCTGCCGGAGGCGTTGGAAAAATGGTCGGTGCACCTGTTCTCGCGGCTGTTGCCGCGGGTGTTGGAGATCATTTACGAGATCAATGCCCGTTTTCTCGCCGAGGTGGCCGAACGCTGGCCCGGCGACATAGGCAAACAGCGCCAGCTTTCATTGATAGAAGAGGGCAACGAACCTCAGATAAGGATGGCCTATCTGGCCATCGTGGGCAGTTTTTCCGTCAACGGGGTTGCGGCCCTGCACACCGAACTGCTGAAATCGGAACTGTTTCGCAACTTTTATGAACTCTGGCCCGAGAAGTTTAACAACAAGACGAACGGCGTGACGCCGAGGCGCTGGTTGGCCCATTGTAACCCGAATCTCAGCGCACTTGTCAGCGCAAAAATAGGTGACGGCTGGGTGGCCGATTTTTCCGAGATAGCGAAATTACGCCGCTATTACGACGATCCGCAGACCCATCAGGCCTGGCGGTCCATCAAACGCGGCAACAAGGAGCGTCTGGCTGCATTGGTCAAGGCGCGCTGTGAGGTCGATTTTGATCCGGATATGATGTTCGATGTTCAGGTCAAACGGATCCACGAATACAAACGCCAGCTGCTGAACATTTTGCACGTTATTCACCTGTATCGGCGTATTTGCGACGGTGACGTTGAGGGCATGACGCCGCGCTGCGTGCTGATAGGCGGCAAGGCCGCGCCCGGGTACTACATTGCCAAGCTGATCATCAAGTTGATAAGCAATGTGGCGTCGGCGGTCAACCATGACCCTAAGGCAACCCCCTGGCTGAGAGTGGCTTTTCTGCCCAATTATAATGTAACCGCGATGGAAACCATCTGCCCGGCAACGGATCTGTCCGAGCAGATCTCCACCGCCGGCAAGGAAGCGTCGGGCACGGGAAACATGAAGTTTATGATGAACGGGGCTGTCACCATAGGCACCTTGGACGGGGCGAATATCGAGATCCGCCAGGCCGTCGGTGAAGAGCAGTTTTTCCTGTTTGGCGCCCGCAGTGAAGAGGTAGCCGGGATCCGCGCTCACTACGACCCGGACGCCATCATTCGAGGCGACGAGAATCTCAACGCAGTGATGCAGCTGATAGAAAGCGGCCACTTCAACCTGTTTGAACGGGGTATCTTCGATCCCCTTGTCGCTGCTATCCGCAGTCCGGACGACCCCTGGCTTACGGCCCATGACTTCCCTAGTTACGTAGCGGCGCAAGAAGCGGCTGCCAAGGCCTATCGGGACCAGGAATATTGGACCCGACTGAGTATCTTGAACACCGCGGCAAGCGGCCAGTTTTCAAGTGATCGCACCATCGGTGAATATTGCAGGGACATATGGAAGCTGACCCCGATCACCCAAGAATCCGATACCGAATTAACTTTGAATGGAGAGCAACGCGATGCCTAGTTACGCCAACCGTTACATCAGTAACCTGACTCGAGAAACCTATGCCTTGATCCTGGCGGGAGGGCGCGGATCCAGGCTGCATGAGCTGACCAGCTGGCGCGCCAAACCGGCGGTGTATTTTGGCGGCAAGCACAGGATTATCGATTTTCCCTTGTCCAACTGCATTAACTCGGGGATCCGCCGGGTCGGGGTGGCGACCCAGTACAAGTCGCATTCACTGATACGCCATGTCAACCGCGCCTGGGGTCATTTCAAGAAGGAG
>JBNKEN010000149.1:0-4582 GCA_050288805.1 Pseudoalteromonas sp. | reverse complement strand
CCTCACGTCCCTGGTGAAACACCATCAGGGTCGGAATGGAGCGGATCTGGTAGCGTGCCGCGGTATGCTGGTTGTCCTGGGTATCGAGCTTGATAAAGCCCGCCCGGGTCGCCATCTCGGCCGCCACGTCGGCGAAAATCGGCGCAAACTGCTGGCACGGGCCGCACCAGGGCGCCCAGAAATCGACCACCTGCGGCAGGTCGTTCTTTTCGACCAGGCGGGCAAAGGTCTGATCGGTCGCGCTCAGCGGTTTACCGGCGATAAGCGGGCTGCGGCATTTGCCGCACAGCGGTTGGTCCGCCAGTTTGGTTGCGGGGACGCGGTTAAGCGCTGCGCAGCCGGGGCAGACCAGTTGAACGGGAGCGGAATGTGTCATAAGGCAACTCGGCGTTTAATTTCAGCTTGTTTCAGATATGTAGGCGCGCGCGCTATTTTCAAGGCTTTCGCCTTACATCGCCCGCTACTGCGCCAGGTCGACCCAGCGGCCGGCGGTCAGGCTACCGAGTTCCTCGGCGCTCAATTCAAACACCGAGTTCGGCGTGCCGGCCGCAGCCCAAAGCGTGGCAAATCGCTTGAGATCCGGATCCAGCAGGGTGATCACCTTGTCGGTATGGGCCACCGGCGGCACCCCGCCGATGGCGTAACCGACCTGTTCGCGCACGAATTTGGCGTCCGCCTTGGCAAGTTTTAGGCCGGTTGCCGCAGCGATCTTATCGGCGCACACCCGGTTGCTGCCGCTTGCCACCACCAGTACCGGGCGGCCGCTCTGGGCATCCTTAAATATCAAACTTTTGGCGATTTGCGCTGTGTCACAGCCGAGGGCTCGGGCGGCTTCCTCGGCGCTGCGGGTCGAATCTGGCAGTTCGCGCACGACAAAATGCGCGCCGTGCTGCAGCAAATAGTCCTGCACCCGTTGAGATGAAGCCTTAAGGTTGTCCGTCATTCCTCTCTCCATTGTTTCGTCGTGTTCGTTAACCCAGCCCGCTCGTTGTGATATGCAGCAGATGGCCGCAGTGCTTGCAATGCACGGCGTCGGCATCGTGGCGGTAGAGGCCGCAGGCCGGGCATTCGTAGCGGATCTTGTTGGGGCGGATGATGGTTTGCACCAGATGCAAAAACAGCGATATGCCGAACACCATGATGATCACCGCGAGTATATGCCCGCCGGTGCCTATCAGGGTAATGTCGCCGAAGCCGGTGGTGGTCAGGGTGGCGATGGTGAAATAGAGGGCGTCGACATAGTCGTTGACCAGGGGGTTGTCATCGACCTGGGTGACGTAAACCACGGCGGTGATCACAAAAATAAACACCGACAGGTTGATAACGCTGAAGATCACGTCGCCGTGAATGCGCACGAAGTTCGATTGCTGGCGCAGTTCGTTGAGAATGTGGTACGAACGAAGCAGCCGCAGGGTGCGGATCACCCGAAGGAAACCGAAACTCTCGGTAAAGCTCGGCGCCAGCAGGGTGGCTATCACCAAAATGTCGGCCAGGCCCACCGGGTGAAAAATGTCTCGTAGCTTGTTTGTGCTGATATACAGGCGTGCGAGAAATTCGATAAGAAACAGCGCGCCGATAAATTCCTCGATGATATGAAGTACCGAGCCGTGATGCAGGAAGGAGGCGAGAATAAAATAAAGCAGGGTGAGCAGATCGAAGCTCACCAGGCCCCAGCGAAAATAGTTCGAACGCGTGCTCTTTCCGTGGTAGAGATTGTCGATGCGCGCGTGGAGCCGCTTTGCGAATCCCACACTCGTCTGTGGTTTGTTGTTCATAGCCGTTCAGTCTTGCTCTTGTGAGGGGGCTGATGTTTTAAATTTGGCCGCGTAAATGCAGAAAAAGTAACGCGACTGACATCATTTGTAATTTTTCCATCATTTAGCTAAAAACCCCAAAACGCAAGCCCTGCATATAAAAAGAACCTTGAGCCAGAGGGATACGGGACGAACCGGGCTAATTTATTCGGCTATTTTTACCTGGTTGCGACCTTGTACTTTTGCTTCGTAAAGCGCATCGTCGGCGCGTTTCATGGAATCTTCAAGGGTGAGTTCCGGGTCTAATGGTACGCACCCGATTGATACGGTCACTGCGCCGTGATTATCCGTCCACCCAGAAACGTGCAACTTCTCCACTCGCTTTAGCAGCGTGCTTGATACCCGCTCAGCCCCCTCTCGGTTAGTATCCAACAAAACAACGGCAAACTCCTCACCGCCGATGCGGCTAACCACGTCAACGTCTCTGACCGTATCTTTTATTGTCTTACTCAGCTCAACCAGCACTTTGTCACCGATGTTGTGGCCTGCAATGTCGTTGATCCGCTTAAAATGATCGGCATCTATCATTAACAGCCAAAGATCTTGTTTATTGCGTTTTGCATGGGCGATCTCCCTTCGCGAAAATTCGAAAAAACTGCGTCTGTTTGCCAGTCCGGTCAGCGGATCTTCCGTCGCGGCTTGATAGAGCAAACGTTCATTTTCCCGTCGCTGGTGGTCGGCTTCTTCCAAAAACAACGCCGAGACGGCACTCAACAGGATGCTGAACCAGATGATGATGACGACGAACAAGCCGAACGCCTGTAGATTCAGGCTATTGATGGATGCGACAACGGTATAGCCTAAAACCAGCGGGACCAGGCCACTGGCGAGAATTTGTAATCGGGCAACCCGGCCTCCGACATAGGGACTCAGGATCGCATTTAATGCGCCATATTCGGCGGTTGCCGACAAACTCGAAATGGCCAACATCCACCCCAGGACCGCGGATGTCAGCGACATTTGGCCGTAAAACTGATTTATCCCTAATAAGTATCCGGTAAATGTAATGGCCGGGATCCCAACGGCGATGAAACTCGTAATTTGGGCAATGTAGGGTCTTTTAATAAACCACAGCAATTGCGATAACGAAACGGTCAGCAACATGACAGCCGTATTAATCCCCATACTGTTGCTTTTTCCAGCAGCCAAGCACTTTTCGACTTGGCTATAAAATGGGGTGATCAGTGCCGTAGTCTGGCTACCATACACGGCATCGAAGAGGCGGACCGAGATGAAAAAAATGACGGTCAGCGTGCATAGAATCCCCAGCCGATATTCCTTTGCACTTTGTACCCAGTTTCCTACGGCCAGAAAAATAATACATGTTGCCGTTAAGGGATTAGTCGCCGGGCCGTCAGTGATTGGCCGGTAAAGCTTTTCAATCTCAAAATAGTACCCAGCCATGATCGAGAGACCAAAAATAAATGTTGCGGCCGAGAGGGGACGCATGATGGCAAATGCAAATTTAATCCACACCCAAGGTCTTTTGTCGGCGGAAACCAGTTCTCGAGTTCGCTGGGAGAGGTTCATTATATATGGATACGCAGTTCTTTTTGGTAACGCTTTCTTGTTCCCCCCAAGTAAACTCATAAACGGAATATGTTTCGGCAGTACCCGGTTTAATTCGCTTGGAGGGAGCTAACAGCATGATTGTTAAATGAGTTTTAGGCAGACTTTATTTTTTGTCAAGCGGTGTGGCAAATAGAACCGTATCCGGTAGCAAAGGGGAGTCGTTGGCAAAGGTGGAATGTCGACGCCGGCAAGTCGACATTCCCGGTGGTTATGCATTCCATGCGTGAAAAAAGACGGCCCCTAATACAACGGGGCCGCACAAGGGGATCAGTTGCCTGTCTGGTTGCACACCTGCTTGTAGCTCGGCTTCAGCAGGGAAATGCCCAAGGTGTTCACTATGTTACACCAACGCAGCATGGCTTCGGCCTGGTAGCCTGCGGCCTTGTCGCCTTGGGTAAAGGCCTCCTTATGGGCCGACAGGGCGGTGTAGTGAATGGCCGTCACTTCATACGCATTTTCGTCCTTAAAGGCGTTATAGACGCTCACCACGTTCGATGCGGTGTCGTCGATAAACACGATATGGGTGACGGGATCGAGGCCCGGCTGGCTTTTGGCGTAATCGGCAAGCAGGCATTTGAGATTGTTGCCCTTGTCCTGTCCGGCCAGGTACAACACGCCCTGGCGGTAGCTGATCGGGCGGCTGTTGCTGCAGCTGGTATAAGGGCCGGGCTTACTGGCCATGCCGTCAAATTCCAGCGAATTGGCGGCGATCAGCTGGCCGAGCGTGGTCTTTGCGCCGGCATCCAGGTTGGCGAACTGGTTTTCCGTGGCCGACAGGGTTTCCCCGCCGCGGGCGGTTTCAACCAGCAGGCGCACCTTTTTCTCGGTCAGGCCTTTGAGCACCGCGGGCACATTTTTGCGGGTGTAGACCATGTTATTAAGAGCAAACAGCAGATCCGAGGCATCGATGAGCTCGCCCATGCTGTCGGCGATGCGCGGTTCGAGCTGGTTTTTCACCAGTTCTTCCTGCCAGCTGAACCAGGCCGCACCGCCGAGGTATTGGCAGGTGCGGGGGTTGTCGGGGTTCGGGCAGCTCATGGTGGTCAGGGTATCGTCGTTATCCATGACCACCAGGGTATTGCCGGGCTTGCCCCATTTGGCGACCTGCTCCTTGACGGCCGCAAAGCTGTCGGCCTTTGTTTGAACCGCCTTGCCGTAGCCTTCTAAAGAGAAGGCTGCAAGCAGAAGGTACACTG
>JBNKEN010000148.1:0-3122 GCA_050288805.1 Pseudoalteromonas sp. | reverse complement strand
GGTGGCCAAACGGATCAGCCATTGCGTCAGGGCCGGTGACCTGGTGGTTCGCCTGGGCGGCGATGAATTTACCATACTGCTGGAAAATATTTCCCCGGAAATCACCACCCGGGTAGCACAAGACATCTGCCATGCGATGCGCGAGCCCTTCACCTTTATGAAACACCCGATCCAGGTCCCCGTGAGCATAGGAATCTCCATCTTTCCCACCGACGGCGAAAATATCCATGCCCTGATGAAACATGCGGACACCGCCATGTACCGCGCCAAGGCCGGCGGCGGCGACAACTTCCGCTATTACGAATACGGCATGGAAGTTGAGCTGATGAGGCGCATGGAGCTGGAACGGGATCTCAGACGCGCGCTGGAAAATGACGAGTTGGAGCTGCACTACCAGCCCCAGGTCAACCTTAAAACCAACGAGGTGATCGGCGTCGAAAGCTTAGTTCGCTGGAACCACCCCGAACGCGGCTTGATGGCACCGGAAGAATTTATTCCGCTGGCCGAAGAATCGGGCCTGATCCAAACCGTGGGACGCTGGGTACTGCAAAAAACCTGCAGTCAGTACGCATCCTGGAAGAAAAAGGGTATCGAACTTCAGGTTATCGCCGTCAATATATCGGCCCATCAGCTCGAAGTCGACACTCTGGTGCAACAGGTCACGGCGTGCCTGGATAAATATGCAATTCCTCCCCAGCACCTGCAGTTGGAACTGACCGAAAGCATCATAGCCAAAGAGTCGGAAACCAACCTGAAAATCATGCACGCATTGAAATCTCTCGGCGTATCGCTCGCCATCGACGACTTCGGCACCGGCTATTCTTCGCTTAGCTATTTAACCAAGTTCCCCGTCGATACCTTGAAGGTCGACCGTTCCTTTATTCAGAACCTGCCCGATGATGCCGATTGTGCAGCCGTGACCTCAGGCGTCATTGCTCTGGCCCACAAGCTGAAACTGGAAGTCATCGCAGAAGGTGTCGAAAACCAGGCTCAGCGTGCCTACCTGGAAACGGAGCTGTGTGACCATATTCAAGGTTACCTCATCAGCCGCGCCCTGCCGGAAGAGGAATTCAGCGCCTGGCTCGGGGAATATAACGAGTCTAAAACCCAAGGGTAAGATGCCACACCCACGGCATTTTACCCACAACGCTTTTTGCAACGTCCAAGTTAGTAAAAAACCACTCCGGCTTGGTAAAATATTGATCCCTTCCTGTAAAGGGGGTTTACAAGCCTAAAACAGGGGCTTTCGGGCAGTTATGCTAATCTCCTGTGAGAAAAATCGGCTTTGCCGTCACGCCCGGCGATACGAAGGAATTCATCCCAATCACCATAAAAATCTTATTAATCATGGCACTAAGGTAAAGCTTGGGTTAGGATCATATTTTTACCAAGTCCTCAGGGGATCCGATGAAAATATGGGTTGATGCCGATGCCTGCCCGGGCGCCATCAAGGAAATGCTGTTTCGCGCCGCAGAGCGCACAGCCACTCACACCACCTTGATAGCCAACCACCCGATGCGCATTGCCGCCGGACAGTATGTTCATTTTATGCAGGTTGAGCACGGCTTTGACGTGGCAGACAACGAGATAGTCAAACGCCTGAGTGCCGGCGATCTGGTGATCACCGCCGATATTCCGTTGGCCTCGGAATCTATTGATAAGGGTGCCGTGGCGCTGAATCCTCGAGGAGAGCTGTATACGACAGACAACATCAAATCGCGGCTGGCGATGCGCGATTTCATGGATACGCTGCGTGGCAGCGGAATGGATGTACACTCCGGCCCTCCCCCGCTGAGTCAGGCAGACAAACAGGCCTTCGCCAATCACCTGGACCGGATACTGGCGGCCAATCCCAAATGAACTTAGCTCCACAACAAGGGTTCGGCGATCCCGATTTCCTTATCAGCGTATACGTGGAAAAGCGGCCTCCAATGGCCGAATACCAGGCGCTCGACAGCATCAGGCCGTTGCAAACCGGTGAAATCGAGGCGATAAACAGCGCCTGCGGCAACGGCTGGAGAAAGCTGTTCAACGTCTATGCGAAACTGCTTCACGCCCTGCCTCAGGAATACAAACTACCGGGAGCCGCCAGGCAAACCTGGCAAGCGTACCGCGACGGCACCCTGTTGCAGCCGAAAAGTAAGGTTGCGCTCATTTTCGGCGGGCCGGAAAGCCCGCTCGCAGACAACCGAATCTATATCCTGGCGGGACGTACCCATGCCAAGGCGTGGCTGAAACAGCGGACAGATATTCAAATGCAATGGTTGGACGACGAATTCGCGCTGGCAACAAACGCAAACCTGTTTGTCTGCCCGTATTTCGACTACCGCCAGCTCAGCAATATCAAGATAACGCGCCTGATAAACCTGATCCATAATTCCCCAACCCGGGAAAACGCGCTTTAATTATCATCGGGGCTCGGATTTGCACTATGCTTAATAGGTTATGACAAAGGGGAACTGAATGAAAATATTGGTTGTCGACGACATGCCTGTAATGAGGCATGTACTTATCAATATGCTGCGCCAACTAAACTATACGGATATCAGCGAAGCAACCGACGGGGTTCAGGCCATGATGTTGCTGAACCGGGACGATTACGACCTCGTCATCACAGATCTCCATATGCCGAAAATGGACGGCAAAAATCTTCTGACCCGCATTCGCGAAACCCCGGATCTGGCCCATATCCCCGTGCTGATGGTGACCTGTGAAGACACCAAGGAAAAGGTCAAAGAAGTGATTGCCGCCAAGGTCAGCGGGTTTATCATCAAGCCGTTTTGCCTCAACACCCTGAACAAGCAATTGCAACGCCTGCTGCCCGACCAAACGCATTCCGTCTCATCCTAGGTAGCGGACGGCATAGCCGCTGAACCCGAACATCTGGAAAAACCCATGCGGTGCGTCAAACCCGCTCTGATTCAATAACTCAGCTAGCCGCATCCGATCCAACGGGTAAAATTCGCGCTCAAAGCTGCTGCGTACCCTCTCGGCGCCGTTTTCCGTCAACCCCAGACTTCGACAGTACAACAGCTGTGCATCACGCTCAAAGGGCGTCTGAGGCTTCATCAGATCCGCAAGCAACAGCCAGCAGCCCGGTTTAAGATGCGCCGCAATGGCCT
>JBNKEN010000147.1:0-4130 GCA_050288805.1 Pseudoalteromonas sp. | reverse complement strand
CGGGTTTTCTGTTCGCCAAATATCGACTTACGCGTGTAATCGCTTCTTCAGGCAACAAAAAACCCGACATTAAGTCGGGTTTTTTAGCATATGCTGTTAAAGCTTAGAATCAAATTACTTGATTTTCGCTTCTTTGAAGATCACGTGTTTACGAGCCTTAGGGTCGTATTTTTTGATCTCCATTTTTTCAGGCATGTTACGCTTGTTTTTGTCGGTAGTGTAGAAGTAACCAGTACCGGCAGAAGAAACTAGACGAATCTTATCACGCATGACTCAGGCTCCTTAAATTTTTTCGCCGCGAGCACGGATTTCAGTCAATACCGCGTCGATGCCTTTCTTGTCGATGATACGCATACCTTTAGTAGTAGTACGTAGTGATACAAAGCGTTTTTCGCTTTCAACCCAGAAACGGTGAGTTTGCAGGTTAGGTAGGAAACGACGCTTAGTCGCGTTGCGCGCGTGTGAACGGTGGTTACCAACAACCGGGCGCTTACCTGTAACTTGACAGACTTTAGACATGTCTATATATCTCCAATAACTTCGCTCGAGCTTAATTTTCCCTTCGGCCTTTATGTATATTGCCCCGGGATAAATCGAAGGGCGCTCTTTATACAGCATAGACAGGCAAAGATCAAGAAACCTGATCTAAAGGATCAGCTCATGTGTAAATTTGATAGCGGCTAATTATAGAGATCCTAACGCCACAGGGAAAGTAAAAACTGCATTTAAATTACACTATTTTTCAAATTATCCCGATTCCCCGTCCCGCATAGCATTTTTTAAGCGCACACGGCTATAACATTCCGCGCTCGGCGAGCGAAACACAATGGTGTCCCGCCACGACAAAATGATCCAGCACCTGAATATCCACCAGTGCCATGGCCTGCACCAGTTTTTCCGTGATCAGCCGGTCGGCATCGCTCGGCTCCGCCACGCCGCTGGGATGATTATGCGCCAGGATCACCGCGGCCGCGTGACGATCCAGTGCGGTTTTGACCACTTCCCGCGGGTACACGGAGGCGGCATTGATGGTGCCGTAAAACAGCGTTTCGGCTGAAATCAAACGATGCTGGCTGTCGAGAAACAGCGCCATAAAGACTTCGCGCTTGAGCCCCTTGAGCTGGAGCTTGAGGTAGTCACGCACGCTGGAAGAGGAATTGAAATACACATCCTGGCGGCACTCTTCCAGCAGGTAGCGGCGACTGAGCTCAATCACCGCCTGCAGCTGCACGTATTTGGCGCCGCCCACTCCCTTGAAGCTGCAGAACTCGTCGTATCCGGCATTGAGCAGGTTGTGCAGGGTTTCGCTTTCGCTCAAAAGCTGTTGCGCCAGCTCCACCGCATTGAGCCCCGGCAGGCCGGTGCGCAGAAAAATCGCCAGCAGCTCCGCATCGCTCAGCGCCTCGGCTCCCCTGGCGAGCAATTTTTCCCGCGGCCGCTCGGTTTGCGGCATCTCGGACATCAGCATATGACAACCCTCCGTGGTTTTTCTTCCTCCCCAGTATAGACCCCGCTGCGCATTCAGCGTTAGCCAGCGAAACCGAGTTTTGCTATCTTAGGCGCAATCAGCAACGAGCCGGCAGCGAGCATGGGCGCAATGACACAGAAAAACGTGAATCAAAAGAAGGTATTATTGGGTATCAGCGGAGGCATCGCCGCCTATAAATGCGCCGAGCTGGTGCGTCGCCTGAAGGAACGCGGCTGCCAGGTGAAGGTGGTAATGACCGAGTCCGCCAAGCATTTCATTACCCCGCTCACCATGCAGGCGGTATCCGGCGAAATGGTCTCCGATTCCCTGCTCGATCCGAGCGCCGAGGCCGCCATGGGCCACATCGAATTTGCCAAATGGGCCGACCTGATTCTGGTGGCCCCCGCCACCGCGAATATGCTGGCCAAAATGGCCACCGGGATCGCCGACGATCTGCTCACCACCTTGCTGCTTGCCACCCCGGCCAAGGTGGCCGTGGCCCCGGCAATGAACCAGCAGATGTATGCACACCCGGCCACTCAGGCCAATCTCAAACTGCTTAGTGAACGCGGCGTTGCCATCTGGGGACCGGGCAAGGGCGAACAGGCCTGCGGCGATGTCGGCCCGGGCCGAATGCTGGAACCCATGGAACTGGTTGAACTGGTGCTGAGTGACAAAGAACCGCAACTGCTGGCGGGCAAAACCGTCACCATCACCGCCGGCCCTACCCGCGAAGCGCTCGATCCGGTGCGTTTTATTACCAACCACAGCTCGGGGAAAATGGGCTATGCCCTGGCCGAGGCGGCGCTCCAATTCGGCGCCGAGGTAAGGCTTATCAGTGGCCCGGTCAGCATAGCGCCGCCGCAAGGAGCGGTCCTTATCAGGGTTGAAAGCGCGCTGGACATGCAACAGGCGGCATTGGATAACGCGGTGAATTCCGATGTATTTATCGGCTGCGCCGCGGTGGCCGACTACCGCGCCGCCGATGTGGCGGAGCACAAGATCAAAAAACAGGGCGATGAAATGACCCTGACGCTGGTTAAAAACCCCGACATCATCGCATCCGTCGCCGCACTCACGCAAAACCGCCCCTACACGGTCGGTTTTGCCGCAGAAACGCAAAATGTCGAGGACTATGCGCGCGGTAAACTGAAGAATAAAAAGCTCGATATGATCTGCGCCAACGACGTGTCAAAAAGCGGTCTAGGCTTCAATTCCGATCACAATGCGTTAACACTGCTGTGGCAGGATGAACGCATTGAATTACCGGCCAGCGACAAGCATCAGTTAGCGCTCACTGTGCTGGAAAACATTGCCAAGCAACTCCCCTAGTCAGACAGGAAAGTACTGGATCGGGGATGAATAAAACATTAATATGGCAGCCAAAGCCAGCCAAGCAATAACAAATAATAAAGGGAATCACATGCCTGCGACCAAGCGTAGTAATCGCAAAGAGCAAATTCTGCAATCATTGGCACAAATGCTGGAAACCAGCCCGGGACAGCGCATAACCACCGCCAAACTGGCCTCCGAAGTAGGTGTCTCCGAGGCGGCGTTATACCGTCACTTTCCGAGTAAGGCGCGGATGTTCGAGGGCCTTATCGAGTTTATCGAAGACACCCTGCTGTCGCGCATCAACCTGATCCTCGACAACGAGAAAGACACCAAGGGCCGCATCTACAACATCATGATGCTGCTGCTGGCATTTGCCGAGAAAAACCCTGGCATCACCCGTATTCTCACCGGCGACGCGTTGCAGGGCGAACAGGAACGCCTGCGCGAGCGGGTGCAAGGACTGTTTGAAAAGCTGGAAACCCAGTTCAAGCAGGTACTGCGCGAACGCAAGCTGCGTGAAGGCAAAACCTTCCAAAGCGACGAAACCACCCTGGCCAACCTGCTGCTTGCCTATGTCGAGGGCAAGATGAACCAATTCGTACGCAGCGATTTCAAAACCCGCCCAAGCGCCCAGTTCGAGGCCCAGTGGCGCGAACTGGAGAAGATCTGGCTCTAAGCCAGTTCCACATCTCAAGCAACAAAACGGCCCCCGCGCCGTTTTGTCGTTTCTGGCGGTTTATTAATCGCGTTTCCTTGAAGTCGGTCACACTTCAATGCCACACTGCCCCCGTTAACAATCAATAACGAACAATAATATGAAACCACTCTACCCCTTGCTTGGTTTGGCGCTGTGCAGCGCACTCGCCCCGGCGCATGCCGCCAAGCCCGCGCTTCAGTTCAATGACGTATTCGATTTTAAGGCCGCGCGCGGCACCACCCTTTCAGAGAACGGCGAATTGCTCGCCTTCAGCGCCGATCCCTATCGCGGCGACGGCCAAGGCATGGTGTATCGCCTCGCCGGCAATACCCTGCTCGCCGGCGTCGAGCGCGGCACCAAACCCAGCATCAATAAAAATGCCGCCTGGGTCGCGTTTACCCAGGTACCCACCCTGCTGGCATCGGAAACCGCCGATAAAGACGAAAAGAAAAAGCTGAAAAACAACCTGGTGCTGGTTAACGGCGCAAACGGAGAGCAGCGCGTCTTCGAAAAAATGAAAGACTACCAGCTTTCCGACGACGGCCAGTGGCTGGCCTACCGCATCGACGAAAAACCGGCCAAGGAAAAAGAAGATAAAGGCGACGAAAAGGCCGCCGACAAGCAACACGC
>JBNKEN010000146.1:0-4677 GCA_050288805.1 Pseudoalteromonas sp. | reverse complement strand
TCTGCCTGGTCGTATCGTCAGAATTGATATTTGATGTCGACCCCGACGGTGCGCGGTGCATTCAGGCTGGTGATGGGGGTACCGAGCGCTGCGGCCGCGAACCCTCCCAGGCCGCTCATGGTGTCGTTGTCCGTCAGGTTTTTACCCCACAGTGCAACCTGCCATGCCTCATTGGCGCTGGTCCAGCTAAAGCGTGCATTCAGATCTTTTCTGTCGTTGAAATAGCCGGGGATCTGATAGGCAATGGCCAGAATATCAGGGTCGGAGGCGAGGGTGTTTTCTTCATACACGTAATCTAGGTGCAATTTTACCTGGCCGGAAACGAAGTCGAGCGTCGGTAGCCAGTCTGCCGTCAGGGTATAACTGGTTGCGGCCGAGTTTTTATCAACGTCGTTAACCAGTTCGCCGTCGGCATTATAGAATTCCTCCCAACGCGATTCGGTATGGCGTACCTCGGTGACGAGGCCGAGCTTCAGTTCGGCTGTCGCCTGCCAGTCCAGCGTCAGCTCGCCGCCGCGGATATCTTGATCGCCGTTTATCACCATAGGAATGGCAACGCCGGCATCGGGCAGTTTACTGCTGACCGAGCGTTGGCGGTTGGTCAAATCCATCTGATAGGCAACCAGCTGAAGGCGAAGACTCTGCCACAGGTCTGCCTTATAGCCTATCTCGGTGTTGGCCACTTCTTCCGGAGCGAACGGAGAAAACGCCGAACGCGGATCGAGAGAATCGTAACCGCCGGATTTATAGCCCGTGGCGTAGGATCCATACAGCATGTTGTTGCTGTCGAAGTTATAGCGAACCACGGCGCGGCCGGTCAGTTTGCTCCAGCTGTGGCTGGCGTCCAGTTGCGGCATCACGGGGAACAGGAAGTCGGTGATCCCCGGCAGTGGCTGGGTAAAGGAGCGCTCCTTGATTTCCCAGCTGAAATCCTTCTTATCACGGCTGTAGCGAAGGCCTGCAGTGATGCCCCAGTGCTTATCGAGCTGAACATCGATGTCGGAATACACGCCGAAGGACGTGAATTTTCCGGTATTGATGATGTCTTCGCTCCACATTTTCCCCGCGTTAGACGGACCAAACAGTTCCGGCGCACCGAGTCCGGCGGCCAGGGCATCGTAGGTGAGATCGCCGGTTGCGCTGATGGCCGCAACCAACTCAGGGCTGAACGGGGCTGCGCCGAGTTGTTGCAACAGGCCTGCGACAGTCGGGTCGACCATCGCCATCACGCTCAGCATGCTGGCCCAGTCGGTTGCGTTCCAGATATGATCGGCCGGCAGACCCATTTGCTGGATCATTTCCCCGGGAATGCCGTTTTGCATCAGGGCCCCCTCCAGCATCTGGTTGAGGCTGTCGGTGGTCAGTCGCGCGATGGTATCGGCGAGGATGTCCAAACTGGTTTTCTGGTAAACGTTTTCCTTGGAGTAGGTGACACCGCCGACATAGCTGATGTTGTTCTTGTTGTAGTTGATCTGCAATTCGTTGTAGAAGATGTCGGAATCTTCAAAGTTGATGGTGTCGAGATAACGGGTTTTGTCGGCCGTGCCGTCGGAATCGTCGCGGCCGGATACTTCCCAGCGGCGCTTACTGCTGATGAACTTGGCCGACCACTCGTCGTTAAAGTCGTGATAGACCTTGAGGGAAAGGGCGCTCATGTCACGGGTTTCATGGCCGTCAACGACATCGTTCTCGATTTTCCTGTCGGTGGGGGTCATGCTGTATGCATACGGGCTGACGCCGATGCCGGGCGCATAGCCCTGATCCATGTTATCCCAGTCGTAGCTGACCTGTACCCGGGTGGCCTCGCTCGGTTGCCACAACGCGGTAATTCGGGCGGACTGATGGTCGACGCTGCCCATGGGGTTGCCCCGGTAGTCCGGGTTGAGGTTTTTGACGTAAGGGTCGCGCTCGTTGCTCATCAGGTTGACGCGGACGGCGAACTCGTCGCCGAGCGCCTTGTTGCCCATCAGTTCGAAGCGCTTCAAGCCATAGTCGCCGAGGGTGGCCTTGACGAAGGCTTCGTCGTCATTTTGCGGCGCATTGGGAATGATGTTAACAACCCCGGCTGCGGCGTTTTTACCGAACAGGGTGCCCTGCGGCCCCTTCAAAATCTCGATGCGCTGAACATCGGAAAACAGCACGCTTTGCGCCGCACGCGGCATATAGAAGTCGTCGAAGAAAACCGCGACCGACGGATCACCGCCGGTGCTGATGTTGCTGCTTGAAATGCCTCGCACCTCGGCAGACGCCTGGGCTACGCCTTGCTTACTGAATTTAAATCCCGGCGTGTAGTCGGAAATGTCGCCGAGCAGCACCGAGTTGGTTTCGGTTAAATCGGTTGCACTGACGGTGTCGATCGCCAGCGGTACTTCCATGACATTCTGTACGCGTTTTTGCGCCGTTACCGTGATGGTTTCAATCGCCGATGAGCCTGTGTTATCTGATTCTTCGGCGGCGTGCGCCCACTGAAGTGAGCCGAGCAAAGCCAGGCTGATGCTAAACGCGATAGGATGTTTTGCGAAGCCAGATGTGCGCTGCGGTTTAATTAACATGCGTGTCCCCTTGACTCTTTTATTGTTCTGATTATCTGCAACCTTCTCGGTGACTGTGACGTCTTGTTTTTAGAAAAAAAACAATGAGAGCAGTACGTTGATAGTAAACGGACTGGATACGAAATAAACCGCTTTGCACAATTTTGTACACTTTTCGGTTTGAACCTCATTCCACGAAACCGCACTCTGATTGGGGAACAGTTAAGTGTCTTATGATGAACGACGGGGCAACAATGAAAACAGGTTTGACTCAAGGGCTGCTTGGTTTGGCGATGATGGGGTGCGGCATGCACAGTTCGGTCACATTGGCCGACACCCAAGCGCTGGCGGTCACGTGCAACGCGTGCCATCAGCCTTCGATGAGCGCCGCTACGGGCGCGCCGGCGTTGGCGGGGCAGCACGCCTTTTATATTCGCAAGCAGTTGGATCAGTGGCAAAACGGTGAGCGTGGCGCCCATCCCGACGATCCGCAAGGTGCCCTGATGGCCGCGCAGGCCAAGGAACTGAGCGATGCCGATAAGTCGGCGCTGGCGGCCTATTTCAGCGAGCAGGCACCGGTCTTTGTCGATGCGCCGTCGGTGGAAGGTGCATTGCTTGACCAGGGACGCAGATTATATATCGGCAGTTGTGGTGCATGTCACGGGCCGGAAGGCGAAGGCAACCCCGTGTTCAAGGCGCCGGCGCTGAATCTGCTGCGCGCCGACTACATCAGGCTGCAACTGAATCACTTCCAAAACGGCATACGTGGAACGACAAAGAGCGATAAACCGGGCCGTCAGATGGCGATGATGACCCGAAGTTTATCTGAAGCGGATATGGCGGCGGTTGCCGCCTATATCGAGGCGAAACGCAAATGAAGCGCTGGCTCTTTGTCTTGGCTCTCAGCGCCGGTGTGCATGCCGAGACCTTTACCCTCAAGGACAGCTGCCCGCCGAGTTTTGAACTCACGGCGCAGAACCGTTGCAAACTGGTGACGCGTTATGATCTCTATGATTCGCTGCAAAACAAAGGGGTCGGCGGCACCAAGACGGCGTTACCGGCCCGCCGCGACGGGTTCAGTCCACAACAAATCGATCTTGGCCGCTACCTGTTTTTCGATCCGCTGTTGTCGGGTAACCACACACAGTCCTGCGCCAGTTGTCATCAGCCCGATAAAGCCTTTACCGATGGCCTCGCTCTCAGTGTCGGCAGCCATGGCGACACGGGCACACGCAGTGCGCCCAGTCTGTGGAACGTCGCATTTTTGCAGCGCCTGTTCTGGGATGCGCGGGCCGGTTCGCTCGAAGAGCAGGCCCTGATCCCGATGCAGGCAGCCCATGAGATGGCCAACAGTCCGGCTAACCTGCTCAAGGATTTATCGCAAAATGCACATTATCCTGCGCTGTTTGCAACCGCATTTCCGGGGACGGAGCCCGTCTCTTTGGCGAATGTCGCCACCGCGCTGGCTGCATTTCAAAGTTCGCTGATATCCCTCAACAGCCGCTATGATCATTATGCCCACGGTTATCACCAGGCGCTCAGTGAAAAGGAAATCAAGGGTATGAACGTGTTTCGTTCCTTTGTCGCTCGCTGTGCGGAGTGTCATACGCCACCGCTGTTTACCAACCAACAAATCGCCGTGATCGGCACGCCCGAACCCGAGGGGCTGCCGTTCGACGCCGGGGCCGGGGCTCAGCCCGGTCACGAAAAGTTACGTGGCGGATTTAAGGTGCCCACCTTGCGTAATATCTCCTTAACCGCGCCGTACATGCATTCCGGGCGCTTTGCCACCCTGGAAGAGGCTATCGAATTCTACACCTTGGGGCGCGGACATGCGGTTCCGCCGGAAGAAAAGTTATTGCTCCATTGGCATATTTGGGAGCCCAAACTAACGAAACAAGAGATCAGCCAGATTGCCGCCTTTCTCGGTACTCTGACGGATCAAAGCCTGCTGCCACAGACACCGCGACGTTTACCGTCCGGACTGGCGTTAGCGGAAAAACCACAACTCGCACTATCGACCTTGGGAGCGACAAAATGAAAAAAACAACCATCGCACTGGCATTGATGTTACCGGCCGCGTTTTTCGCCGGGCAATACATCGGCGATAGCAATGTACAGGCGCCGGTACTGGGCCCGGACGTCA
>JBNKEN010000145.1:0-3664 GCA_050288805.1 Pseudoalteromonas sp. | reverse complement strand
GCGCAGGTAATCATCTCGCTGTTTGGTGCCATCCCGGTCATCGGTGACGACCTGACGCTGTGGATCCGTGGTGACTACGTTATCTCGGGTGCAACCCTGAACCGTTTCTTCGCACTGCACGTTATTGCGTTGCCGTTGGTGCTGGTTATCCTGGTGTTCCTGCACATCGTTGCGCTGCACGAAGTAGGTTCAAACAACCCTGACGGCGTTGAAATCAAGCGTAAGAAGGGCTCTGTGGCCGAAGAAGACAAGGCTAAGTTCAAGTTCCACGAGTACTACACCAACAAGAAAGACATCGTTGATGCGATTCCTTTCCACCCGTATTACACGGTTAAAGATATCGTGGGTGTGGTCGGCTTCCTGATCATCTTCTGTTACATCATCTTCTTTAAGCCTGCGATGGGTGGTTTCTTCCTGGAAGCGCCAAACTTTGAACCGGCTAACCCGCTGAAGACTCCGGCGCACATCTTCCCTGTTTGGTACTTCACGCCTTTCTATGCGATTTTGCGTGCGGTTCCTGACAAACTGCTGGGTGTAATTGCGATGGGCGCGTCTATCGTGGTGCTGGCGTTGCTGCCTTGGATCGATCGCGGTAGCGTTCGTTCAATCCGCTATCGTTGCGGCTTCCATAAGCTGAACATCGCTCAGTTCGTTGTTACCTTCGTATTGCTTGGCTGGGTTGGTGCGACACCGCAAACAGAAGCTAAGACGCTGTTGTCGCAAATCTGTACGATCACTTATTTCATGTTCTTCGTACTGCTGTGGTTCTACAGCAAAAACGAAACGACCAAGCCACTGCCTGAGAGGTTGACGAAATGATGAAAAAGTTATTTATCGGCTTATTCGCCCTTTCTCTGAATGTGCTTCCAACCATGGCGCAGGCTGCGTCAGAAGTAGCGCTGCAGAACGCAAACATCGATTTGACCGATAAGGCGTCTCTGCAACGCGGTGCTCAGCTGTTCATGAACTACTGCCTGGGTTGTCACCAGATGCAATACCAGCGTTACGAGCGTACGTTCCGTGACCTGGGCATCCCTGTACAGGTAGGGCAAGATAATCTGATCTTTGACGGTTCAAAGGTCGGTAGTCATATCAAGAACGCAATGAAGAAAGATGACGCGGCTAAATGGTTTGGTGCTGTGCCACCGGACCTGACGCTGATGGCGCGGGTGAGGTCTCCGGACTACATCTACACCTATCTGAAATCTTTCTACCGCGACGACAGCCGTCCGTTCGGCGTGAACAACATAGTGTTCCCGTCGGTAGGTATGCCGCACGTTCTGCAAGAACTGCAAGGTTTGCCTGAGCCTGTTATCGAAGAAGTGACCGAACACGGTCATACGGTGAACAAGGTTGTCGGCACGCACTCTAACGGCGCCGGTGAACTGAGCGATGACGAGTATGATCAGGTTGCCCGCGATCTGGCCAACTTCATGGCTTACACGGGTGAACCGATGCGTCTTGAGTCAGAAGCACTGGGTATCAAGGTACTGGGTTTCCTGGTTATCCTGTTTATCCTGGCCTTCTTGCTGAAGAAAGAATACTGGAGAGATGTTCACTAAGTTGAGCATTTTTAAAGGTAATTTTGCGATAGGGGCTCTAGCCCCTATTGCTGTTTAAGTAGATTAATGGAGGTAGGCATGGCCGTTGCTGCCAATAAACGCCCTGTAATGACTCTTTTTTCTGGTGCCAACTGTATGTACAGCCACCAGGTTCGTATCGTACTGGCCGAAAAAGGAGTGAGTGTTGATATTCACTTGGCTGAAAAGGACAACTTGCCGGAAGCTCTGCACGAAATCAACCCGTATGGCACTGTGCCTACGCTGATCGACCGCGAGCTGGGTTTGTACCAGGCGAATATCATCATGGAATACCTTGATGAGCGTTTTCCTCATCCTCCGTTGATGCCTGTATATCCGGTAATGCGTGGTCGCAGCCGTTTGATGATGCATCGTATCGACACCGACTGGTACTCGCTGGCCGACAAAATTAAAGAGGGCGGCCCTGAAGCAGAACAGGCCCGTAAGGAACTGACCGAAGCCCTGCTTGCGGTTGCGCCAATCTTTAACGAAGCGCCTTATTTTATGAGCGAAGAGTTCAGCCTGGTCGATTGTTATCTTGCCCCATTGCTGTGGCGTTTGCCTGAACTGGGTATCAACCTGGCCGGTGCCGGTAGCAAAGAACTGAAGGAATACATGCTGCGTTTGTTCGAGCGCGAATCCTTCCAGGCCTCACTGACCGAAGCCGAGCGTGAGATCCGCGCGTGATGACGCCGAATCGTCCTTATCTGCTGCGGGCGTTTTACGACTGGATTGTCGATAACCAGTGCACGCCGCATCTGGTGGTCAACGCCGATTTTCCGGGGGTACAGGTGCCCGTCCAGTTTGTTCAGGACGGCCAGATCGTGCTGAACATCAATCCGAGTGCGGTAACCCAATTCAGTATGGATAATCGTCAACTGAGCTTTAATGCGCGGTTTGGTGGTCAACCGATGCAGGTGTTCGTGCCCATGGGGGCCGTACTGGCTATCTATGCCCGGGAAAACGGTGAAGGCACCGTATTTACGCCGGAAGAAAGGTACGAAGACATAGAGGCGGAGGAAGCGCCGGAGCTGACAGCGGTCGATACCGAATCGAACCCGCAGGAAGAAAGCGAAAAAACGCTGAGCGAGAAGAAGAAAGGCTCGCATCTCAGGGTGATTAAATAAAATAAAAAAACCTGCCTTCCGGCAGGTTTTTTTGTGGTATGGAAGTCGGCAGCCCTTGTGGGCAGCATATTCGTCCTGTTTTACAGGTACTCGAATACCTTGATAACCCGTTCGACACCGGAAATATTACGGGCGATATCAACCGCCTGATCCGCCTCTTGGGCGCTGACCAGTCCCATCAGAAAAACCTCGCCGTTTTCGGTGACCACCTTGATGCTGTGGCCGCTGACGTTTTCGTCGGCCAGCAGTCGAGTTTTTACCTTGGAGGTCAGCCAGGTGTCGTGGGTTTTCGTGGTGATCCCTGTATTGGAACCGATGCGCAACTGGTTATGGATTTTGCGGATCCCTTGAATGTTTTCGATCGCCCTATAAGCCTCGTTTTTCATTTCCTCATTGGCAACCTGGCCTGAGATCAGCACTATGCCGTTGAAACTGACTATATTGACGTTCGCATGTTTCGACAGGCGCTCAATCTCGCTGAGGGCGAGGCTGGCCTTGATTTCGATATTGTTGTCGTCGATTTGCGAACCGAGCGTGCGGCGGTCATTGGCGGCGGCCACGGCGCCCGTTGTGCCGGCTACCACGGCGGCGGCGCATCCCTGCAACAGGGCTGCGCTTAAAAAGATCACGGATAATTGCTTAAGCATTAGACATCTTCCTGTGGGAATAGGGTTAAATCGATCAGTTCGGCAAGGCAATGGAGATTGACCAGGTGTGATTCCAGGATCCGGCTGGCGCGTTTGGTCGGCACCCGGAGCTCGACGTCCATCGGACCGAGCAGACCCGGCAGCTCGCCGCCGTCATCACCGACCAGAGCGATGACCGTCATATCTTTGGTCAATGCGGCTTCGACGGCCTGCACGATTTCCTTTTCATTACCGTTTATGGCAATCACCAGCAGCAGATCGCCCTGCTGGCCGAAGGCCCGCACCTGCCTGGCGAACAGCTCTGATTCGT
>JBNKEN010000144.1:0-5309 GCA_050288805.1 Pseudoalteromonas sp. | reverse complement strand
AGCACTGCTTGCGATTCCGGGATCACGCCCAGCAGGTCGATGGCCAGGATGTCCTGCACGTCTTCTACCGACAACATTTCACCCTTTTCGACGCGGGCCGGGTTGTAACGGGTCAGCAGCAGGTGCTCCTTGACCGACTCCAGGCCTTCTTCGGCGCGCTTGGATTTGCTTTGCAGGATACCGAGGATACGGTCGGAGTCGCGTACGGAAGACACTTCCGGGTTGGTCACGACAATGGCTTCGTCGGCGAAATAGAGGGCCATCATGGCGCCGGCCTCGATGCCTGCCGGCGAGTCACAGACGACAAAGTCGAAGTCCTGTTTCAGCTCGGTCAGCACCTTTTCAACGCCGTCTTTGGTCAGGGCGTCCTTGTCGCGGGTTTGCGACGCAGGAAGAATGAACAGCTTGTCGACGCGCTTGTCCTTGATCAGGGTCTGATTAAGGTTGGCTTCACCGTTAATCACGTTGACGAAGTCATACACCACGCGGCGCTCGCACCCCATGATAAGGTCGAGGTTACGCAGGCCGATATCAAAGTCGATGATGACGGTTTTGTAGCCCTTAAGCGCCAGGCCCGTACCTATGGCCGCACTCGAGGTGGTTTTACCTACGCCGCCTTTACCCGATGTTACGACAATCACTTTTGCCATTCTTATTATCCTTTCACCAAAGCTGTAATGTGTAATGATTCATTGTGCTGCTGTATGCGAGCGGGCAGTCCCCAGAGCTCCCCTTGCAGTGAATCGCTGATCCAGTAACTGCCGTTCACCGACACCAGTTCGGCCTCGAGTTTTTGGCAGAAAATATAGGCTTTATTGTTACCCTGGGCGCCGGCGATGGCGCGGCCGCGCAGGGAACCGTAAACATGTATGTTGCCGTCGGCGATGACCTCGGCACCCGGGCTGACCGCACCGAGCACGATAAGATCTCGGTCCTTGGCATAAACCTGCTGGCCGCCACGCACATTACCTTCGATAATTTGTGCAGGCAGATAGACGGTTTTTTCAACCACCTGGTTGTTTTGTTGCGGTACCGTTGCAGCGGGCCTTACGTCCTGGGAGTAATTAAGAACCGACAGCCCTGCGTCTTTGGCTTGCTGGTGTTGACTCTCGGAGCCGTTACAGACGCCGACGGGGTTAAGTTTCAACCCTGAAAGCAGGTTCGCAAGACGCGCGATATCGAGGGTTTCTTCCTGGACTTCAGCCAGGTTGACGACGATGGGCGCGCCGACAAAGAATTTGGGGGCCTGGGAAATCTTCTCATCGAGTTGTTTACCCAGTTCGCTGAGGTCGGCGCTAAGCAGGTGCAGTACCGACAGAGTAAATAGATTCCCTTTTAGTTCAAAAGTTTGTTCCGACATAAGCGCTCAATTCTGTTTACGGCCGTTGTTTTGGTATTTTGATTCCGCCTTTCGGTAACGCCGAAAGTACGGGATTGGCCGCAAAACTTCCCACATACAATGTGACTCATGTTATAGTGTGAAACCCCGTTAAGCAAGATTTTATAGGCCCTGGATGCTCACCGCAGTATATAAAAGCACAAAAAAAGCCGACACCTATTTATACGTAGAAAAACGCGATGATTTCAGTAAGGTTCCGGAGCCTTTATTGGCCACCTTCGGACGCCCCCAGTTCGTTATGATGATAAACCTGGCGAAAAGAACCGCATTGGGATCCGCGGACCTGGTATCCGTTAAGCAGCAGTTAACCGACAACGGGTTCTATTTACAGCTGCCGCCGCCGCAGGATAACCTGCTGGAAGAATTCAGAAAGCAAAACGGAGTTGTAGAGCGTGATTAAAAAGCTACTGGTTTTAGTTGCCGGCGTATGTTTCAGCGTGCCGGTCGTCGCCAAGACCGAGGCCGAATTTTCAGCGTACCTCGAAAAACTTAAACAGGAAGCCGTTGCCAAGGGCTATGCGCCCGCGCTGATTGAAAAGGCGTTTGCGACCGCACAGTATAAAGAAAAAGTCATTTCCAATGACAAAAACCAGCCTGAAGTAAAGGAAACACTGGAAACCTACCTGCCCAAACGGGTGCCTAAATGGAAAATCGAACGTGCACGTAAGCTTTATAAAGAGCATCAGCCGGTATTGGAAAAAATTGGCAAGGAATACGGTGTCCAGCCGCGCTTTATCGTCGCGCTGTGGGGCCTTGAAAGTAATTTCGGTAAGGTGCAGGGCGGTTACCCGGTTATTTCGGCCCTGGTGACTCTGGCATTTGACGGCCGCCGAGAAGACATGTACAAGCGCCAACTCTGGGCGGCGCTCGATATTCTTAAAGAGGGCCACATAGATATCGACCATTTTGTCGGTTCCTGGGCCGGTGCCATGGGACAAACCCAGTTTATGCCGACCTCGTTTAATTCCTATGCGGTCGATTATAACGGCGACGGTCGCAAGGATATCTGGACCACACAGGAAGACGCCTTTGCCTCTATTGCCAATTATCTTAAGCAGGTTGGCTGGAGCGATGATTTGACCTGGGGCCGTCAGGTACGTTTACCGGCGCAGTTCGACGGCAACTTTATCCTTAAGCGCGGCAGCAAAAACCGTAAAGAGTGGCTGGAATACTGGAACGCGTCTGAGCGAAGCCTGTCCGACTGGCAGGCGCTTGGTGTCCGCCGGGTTGACGGCAGCGATCTGCCGTTGGTGGACATCAACGCAGCCCTGGTCATGCCCGACGACGAAAAGGGCCGCATGTATCTGGCCTACGACAACTACAAGGTGCTGATGCACTGGAACCGCTCCTATTACTTTGCCACCAGCGTGGGGTATTTGTCGGACCGTATCGCGTATCCCAAACCCTGAATTTAAAACAAAAGCGACCAACCGGTCGCTTTTTTCTTGCTTTAACATATAAATGCCCTGCAGATTGCTACATTTATAAATAAGTCGGATCTCTGTGGTTAACCCATGAAACCTTGCTTTGTCCTTTCTGCGATCGCGATTGCGTGCTTGAGCTCATTACCCTTGTCGGCAACCGAGTTGCGGCTTTGCAGCGAATATGAAGAGTACGTGCCGAGTGTTTTATACCCGAAAGGGGACGGTAGCGAAGGCGAGAGCATTGCACAGCGGGTAGAGAAGGCCGCAAAAAGGATCGGTCTGGAGATAACTATTTCGCGCCACCCTTGGAAGCGTTGTATGAAACTGGTTGAGCAAGGCGATGTCGATGGTTTGTTCCCAATCATAGCGACAAACAGCAGGGAGGAGCGATATCGCTTTCCACAAGACGGGCAGGGCTATCTTTTACGGGTAGACTACCCGCTTTTTGTTTTGCGCGGTGGTGCGTTTGACCGAGACGACACGAAAACCCTCTTGGTCGGTCAACAAGGCTTAAACGATGACCTTTATCGTCTGTTGAAACAAAAGGGCCTGGCAGCGCCTTACGGCTATGTGATGAGGCAACGCCTGATGGCCGCGGGGTTTCAGGGACCGGACAGCATTGAACCCAGGCTCGGCCTCAGGCAAGTAAGGGAAGGAAAACTCGACGGATATGCAATCGAAAGGGAAATCGGCCTCACGCTTTTACGACTAAGCGGTATCGATAACGTGGTGCCGACGCGTTATCCACTTGAACGAGCAACCTGGCACGTGGCCTTCAACCGGGATTTTTATCGCATAAACAGGGAGGCCGTCGATAAGTTTTGGCTCGCGCTACCCGGCGGTGAAGCGCAGTAGCGGGTGGTTTTGCGATGGGCGCTGCTTTAGGCTAAAATGCGCGTCCCCCAGGCAAGCGAGTAGTAACTATGGTAGATCCCCTGTTTTGGCAAACTAAGACGTTGCAGGAAATGAGCGACGAAGAATGGGAAGCCGTGTGCGACGGCTGCGGTAAATGTTGCCTCAATACCTTTATCGACAGTGAAGACGAAGACGACTTTGCGCCCACCGACAAGCTGAGGGAAGGGGAGACCCTGCTTTACACCAATATCGTTTGCCGTTATCTCGACAGCAAGAACTGCCAATGCACCGAATATGCGCGCCGACAGACCCTGGTGCCGTCGTGTGTTAAGCTGACGCGCGACAACATCAAAGACATCTTTTTCATGCCGCCGAGCTGCAGTTACCGCCGTTTGCAAGAAGGCCGTGGGTTGGCCGAGTGGCATCCTTTGCTCAATAAGGGCAAGAAGAGCAAAATGCACGCGGCGGGGATCAGCGTGCGCGGAAAAGTGGTCAGCGACGCCGATGTCGATCTTGAATATTTCGAAGACCACATTGCCGATTGGCCGCTCAAGGACACGGATTGATGGCCGCCGCCAAGAGTGTGATACTCGGCCTGATTAATCCGAAAAGCCCGACCAATGTCGGCGGGGTGATGCGGGCCGCGGGTTGTTACGGCGCCAAGGCGGTGTATTTTACCGGCCAACGTTATGCCAGGGCGCGAAAATATCATACCGACACCAAAAACGCCGCCGAGCATATCCCGCTCAGCGAATGCACCGACCTTGCCGCTATGCGCGAACAAGATTATAAGGTTGTGGTTGTCGAGCTGGTAGAAGGGGCGACGCCGTTGCCCGCGTTTCGCCATCCGGAAAAGGCCTATTACATCTTCGGTCCCGAAGACGGCTCGGTGGATGCGTCGGTGCTCGCCTGGGCCGACGAGGTGGTTTACGTACCAACCACCGGCTGTATGAATCTGGCAGCGACCGCTAATGTGGTGTTGTACGACCGACTTGCCAAGAGCGGCGATGGCGATTATTCCGACGAGCATATACGCCGTAACCGTGACACCAACAACACCGCCAAATGGGGCAAGGCCACCGCGCGTTAGCGGCGCAATTCGATGGGGCGTGACTTCGCCATGCCCGCGTATTTTCTTCTCTTGCTAAACATCATTTACCATACCCGTACATCGTTATTTCACTTTTGACTTATTTGGAACGTTCCAGTAAATACTTTGTGATCTTCTGTTTTTCGTGTGTAGAATCAAAAGCGACAAGTTTATTGGAGCTGATACACGTGAGTGAAATAAATACAAACCAAACTTATGTGGCCGACAGCGGGGCGAAAAAAAACAACTACCTGCTACCGCTGACCGCAATGACCACCCTGTTCTTTCTGTGGGGGTTTATTACCGTACTGAACGATCTGTTGATCCCGCGACTGAAATCGGTATTTGAGCTTTCCTATACCGAAGCCATGCTGATCCAGATGTGTTTCTTCGGCGCCTATTTTATCGTGTCGTTACCGGCCGGTTACCTGGTCCGTCGTTTCGGCTATAAAAACGGTGTCGTCACCGGCCTGTTGATAGCCGCGACCGGCTGCCTGCTGTTCTACCCGGCAGTGGTAATTCACAAATATTGGCTGTTCCT
>JBNKEN010000143.1:0-6495 GCA_050288805.1 Pseudoalteromonas sp. | reverse complement strand
GGAAATTGAATGTATTGCCGAGCTTTAAGCTAACCTCTTAGGTAACCCAGGTTAGGCCGAACACATTTAGCCGAGGACAATCGGATGGTGACGTTAAACGCAATCAGCGGCGACATTACCCGCCTTAAGGTCGATGCCATCGTCAACGCGGCCAATTCTTCGCTGCTTGGCGGCGGTGGTGTGGACGGGGCGATTCACCGCGCGGCAGGCCCCGAGCTGCTGGCATTTTGCCGCGGGTTAGGCGGTTGCCCGACCGGTGAAGCAAGGCTTTCCCCCGGGTTTCATCTGCCCGCGCGCTATGTAATCCACACCGTAGGACCCGTCTGGCACGGCGGCGGGCATGGAGAAGCGGAATTACTGGCATCCTGTTACAGTAATTCACTTCGGCTTGCCGAGCGCGAACGGCTTGAGAGCATCGCCTTTCCCTGTATCAGCGCCGGCGTCTATGGTTATCCCGCCGCGCAGGCGGCACAGATAGCGGTAGATACGGTCAGCAAGGCGACGGCCGAAGTCGCTTCGCTTAAGCTAGTGGTGTTCTGTTGCTTCTCCGACGCGGACCTTGGATTGTATCGGAAACTGCTGCAAATCGGCGGTGATAAGCGCTGAACTGCATTTTTTGGGCGCATTTTTCCGCCGCTTGCGCTAGAATTCGCCCCCACAGAAAAAACGGCCAAGATTTTGTCAAAGCGGGCTAATTACGGCTAAAGTTGATTATTTACAGTAACATCGGGGACGGTCAGATGTCAGATAAGGTTTTTATTACCGCCCAGCAGCTGCTGGAAGATTCTTTTCGTGTCGCAGCGCAGGTTTATGAGGACGGGTTTCGCCCTGACTTTATCATCGGGATCTGGCGCGGTGGTGCGCCCATAGGTATCGCGGTGCAGGAATATTACGACTACAAGGGCATAGAAACCGATCATATTGCGGTGCGCACCTCGTCGTATTACGGCATCGGCCAGCAATCGAAAGAAATCAAGGTGCACGGCCTGCACTACATCATCGAAAACGCCAACGCAGACAACTCGCTGTTGATCGTCGACGACGTGTTCGACTCCGGCCGCAGCATTTATGCGCTGAAAGAAAAACTGTCTGAGCTGATGCGCCTTAACATGCCGCGAGACGTGCGTGTTGCCTGCCCTTATTACAAGCCGAAAAACACCAAGGTGCCGATGAAGCCGGATTACTACATTCACGAATCCGATGAATGGTTGGTGTTCCCGCACGAATTGTCGGGCCTGACCCCGGACGAAATTGCCGAAGGCAAGACCGATCTGGCGAATATCAAGGATCTGCTGCTCGGCTAAACCGGCCGCGCATTGAGATTAAAAAAAAGAATGCCTCGGCATTCTTTTTTGTTTTCACAGTGTAAAGCGGTACGTTGTCCGAATCTTGGTCCGGGCCCGGGCGTCAGGTAAAACTTTCGACAAACGCTTCCAGTTTATCTATATCCACCGGCTTGAGTCCCTTTTCGGTGCGGACGATCAGGCCCTTGTCGACCAGTTCGCTGACCACGCGGCGGTAGGCGCGCTCCGTGGTGGCGAAGCGCTCGGCCTCGGCGTTTACCGTCGGGTAGGCGCGCAGCAGGGTTGGGTGGTTGTTTTCCGCCCGCAGCAGGCAATCCTTGGCGATGCTGTAGCTCAGCGGCAGCAGAAGTTTGTCGAGGTTGATCTTCTGGTTTTCCTGAAACTTGGCGGCGATGCTTTGCGCCGTATACAAGCACAGTTCGGGCTTGTTCAGCAGCACCTCGCGCCAGTGCTTGAGTTCGATCAGGTTATACACCACGTCGCTGAAGCAGGTGACGGTATAAATACAGGGCTGGTCGTTAAGGGCTTCGATTTCGCCGATCAGGGTATTGTTGCAGTCGAGTTGGCCGAGCAGCAGGCGACGGCCGTTGCCGACGTCGTAGCTGAACGACACGGTTCCGCTGCGCACCAGATACAACTTGGTCATAGGCTGATCTTGATGGATCAAAACTTCTTTTTTGGATTGTTGGTAACTGCTGCCGGCAAATGTCAGCAACTGTTCCACCAGGGTTGTCGAAAAATGATATTGAAACATCAAGTAAACTCTATTCGGGACAAATGTCCTTTTGTTACAGCCTTATGTCAGTAAAATGAATTCCAGATTGAATTTATGCCAACTCACAAAGATAAGACAGCCGGCGAGTACCAGTCGCCGGCTATCAATCAAGCCTGAACCCGTGTAGCACTATAGTTAGGTTTTCGACCCAGCTTTTACAGGTATTCGTGAGTTGGCTTTTTTATACTCGCCACTCGGCTTGACCTGCTAATGCTAACCTAAACAAGGGGAGAGGACAAATGAGTTGGGAATATTTAGGCTATATGGCGTCCGCCTTGCTCGTCGCGTCCCTGATGATGTCGGATGTGAAAAAGTTACGTTGGCTGAATCTCGCCGGTTGTATCGCCTTTAGCCTGTATGGCGTGGCGATCGACGCCTTTCCCGTTGCATTTACCAACGGATTGCTTGCTTCGGTCAATGCGTACCACCTGCTTAAGCTTGCACGCCGGCGCGGTTAACGCCGGCGCGAAGAGTTAGTTTTTCTGGAATTTCTTTTCCCCGGCTATCCAGGTCTGCATTACCTCCGTATCGAACAGGGTGCCGATCGGCGCGCGGAAGTAATCCTTGTCCACCACAATAAAATCCGCCCACTTGCCTTGTTCCAGGCTGCCCAGCTTAAACTCCTGAAACGCCGCATAGGCCGCGCCCAGGGTAAAGGCGTTTAGCGCCTGCTCGCGGCTTAACGCCTCCTCTGGACGCCAGCCGTTCTCGGGCTTGTGGTTGTGATCCATGCGGGTAATAGCCGAATACAAGCCATGGAACGGGTTCGCCAGTTCAACCGGGAAATCGGAACCGGCCGCGACTACCGAGCCCTGCTTGAGGAAGCTTTGCCAGGCGTAGGCACCGGCCAGCTGGTCTTCATTCAAACGTTTTTCCGCCATGTGCATGTCCGAGGTGGCGTGCACCGGCTGCATGGAGGGAATGATGTCCAGCGCCTTGAAGCGAGGAATGTCCTCGGGAGCCACTATCTGCGCATGTTCGATACGGTTTCGCAGCAGCTTGCCGCCGGTGCTTTTAAACACCTTTTCGTAGGCGTCGAGCACCACCTGATTGGCGCGGTCGCCGATGGCGTGGGTATTGGCGCTGAAGCCGTGCTGGAAACACTGTTTATAGGTGGCTTCAAGCTGCTCTTTCGATGTCAGCATCAGGCCCTGGTGTCCGGGGCGATCGGCATAGCCCTTCAAGAGTGCTGCCCCGCGGCTGCCGAGGGCGCCGTCGGCATAGACCTTCACGCTGCGGATCGACATAAAATCGTTTTTATCCTTGTAGCGCCCGGCCTTCAGCATGTCATCGAGCTGCGGATCCGTGGCGCTCAGCATGGCGAAGATGCGTACCGGCAAGGTGCCTTGTTCGGCCCGGTTTTTGTATACCTCCCAGGTAGCGTGATCTATGCCCGCGTCATGGGTTGAGGTGATGCCGAGGCTGAGCAGGTGTTCGCCGGCCTTGTCGAGGGCGCGGTTGATGTCCTGTTTGCTGGCGGCGGGAATATGGGCGCGGATCAGCGCCTCGGCGTTGTCGACGAAGATGCCGGAGGGTTTTCCGTCCGCCAGGCGAATGATCTCACCGCCTTCCGGCGCCTGGGTGTCGGCATCAATGCCCGCCATTTCCATCGCCTTGCTGTTGACCCAGATCGCGTGACCGTCAACCCGGCTCAGCATCACCGGACGATCGCTGACAATGGCGTCGAGATCGGCGGCGGTGGGGAAACGTTGCTCGGGCCAGTTTTCCTGGTTCCAGCCGCGACCGAGCAACCAGCCTTGCTGGCCCTCGGCGAATGCTTTCAGGCGCTGTTTAACATCGTCTACCGAGGTCGAGTCGCGCAGCTCCAGCTGCATCAGGTTATTGCCGAGGCCGATCACATGGCCGTGGGCATCGATAAGGCCGGGCAGCAGGGTCTGGCCCTTGCCGTCGATAAGTTCGGCCTTGGGATAGGATTTCGCCAGTTCCTCGCCGCCGGTTCGCACCACCTTGCCGTCTTTGATGACCAGGGTGCTGAAACCGACGACGCCCTTGTCCCGTGTCGGGGTGTAGCCGTTGACGTTATGGATCACCTTAAACTGCGCAAAGGCGGAAAAGCTGCACAGCAGCATGGCGAGGCTGAGTTTTTTCATGGTCTGTTCTTATCGGTTGTTTGATCTGTAAACAACCTTATCAAAGCGCCGGATGAGCGCAAGTGATTAACGACCAGTTGTGCGTGTTTGAATAGATTAAACGCCTTACTGGCGCGCGTAGACGGTAAACTCGCTGAGCGACAGCTTGCCGTCCTTATCCCTGTCATAACTGCCGAACCGTGACCACAGGTTGGGTTCGCTCGACGCTTCCGACTTACTGATAAACCCGTCACGATTCTGGTCCAGGCGCTCGAACAGGGCGCGCGGGTCGCCTGCCGAAAAGGTGTGGAAAGAGATCAATGAAAGCAGCAGAAAAGAATACGTCTTCATCATAGGGGGTCGGTTTAACCTTTTGTTCGTGTGTTCAGGTAGTGCGTGAATTCGCACAGCGAGATTCTACCATTTTGATCCCTGTCCCAGCGAGTAAAATCTTTGTACAGCCTGCTGTCGTGGCTGGTTTCCTTGCGGCTCAGGGTGCCGTTTTTGTCCTTGTCCAGCATCTTGAACAGGGCCTCAATATCGAGATGCGATTGCGACAGCAGGGCCAACAGCAGCAGGTGAGGCATGCGTCCTATTCCTTTTCACAGCGTGCTTTGCCGTCAACGCCCCTTTGTTCGTCCTCGGACACCTCGGGCATTGAAGTCAGCTGTTGCTGCTGCAGCAAACAGGGCGCTTGCGACGCCTGAGGCTCGCTGCGGACATGCTTAAGGGCGGCGGCTAAAAGAACCAGCACGGTCAAAATCAGTCGGATCATTGGGCCACTATAAACCGGGCTAACTGAACGCTTTCTTACCGCGGGTGTGCCGGTTCAAAGGACGTTCATTCTGGCGCGGCTACACTGCCGGCTGATTTTTCGCCAACGCTTTAATTTGGCACCTTGTGTTCAGGCCTTGTTTTTTGGTGTTTCACGCCTGTGGTGAATTACAACTGACGGGGTTTTCGTTTTTGGGTTTGATTTTTAGCTAACGGGTTTGATTTGGCAGCACTTATTCGACTTCCGGCCCCCGCATTTGAGCAGCGGTTGAGCCTGGTACAGCAGTTTTTGTTGAGCGGCGCGTTGGCACTGGTTCCTCTGGTGGTGCTGGTGCTGCTGTTTTTTCGTACCCTCGACGCCCATATGGAAACGAGTAAACGGCAGGTGCTGCAAAGTCGTAACCTGAGCGACGGATTTGCCGAGCTTCGCCTGTCGACCAGCCGCCTGGAGAGGGCGTCGCGGCAGAACTGGGTGCTCAACAGCGACTCGCTCGCGGCCCTCATCGATGATCATTACCTCGGCCTTGTGCGGGATCTTACGCGCCTGAGCACGGATTTTCCCGCGCTCGGCGCCAATTGGCAGCAGCTTCAGGGGGCGCTGTCGCTCTTCACCCGGCAGCCTGACAGTGAAACGCAAAACGAGTATTTTCAGCCGCTTCACAAGGCGCTGGCGGCGGCGAACGATGCGATAAACGCGCGGGTGTCGCAGCAGATAGGCGAACGGCAAAACGCCCTGGCGGATTTACAGCGCCGGTTTCTGTTCTGGTTAATGCTGTTGTTGCCCCTTATCGCCGGCCTCGGCGGCGTGCTTTTGCTGCGTATCAGCCGCCGCTTGGGGCACCTGACCGAGGTGGTGTCGCGGCTCGGGCGCGGCGATCGGGAGGTCGACATTCACCTTCACGGCTCCGCCGAACTGCTGGCCCTCGGCGACCGGCTTGGCTGGATGCAGCGCCAGCTGTGTTTGCTTGAACAGCAAAAAGACACCTTTTTGCGTCATGTCACCCATGAGCTGAAAACCCCGCTCGCCAGCATGGTCGAGGGTTGGGAGCTGCTCGGCGACGAAATTGTCGGCCCCCTTAGCAAAGAGCAGAAGGCGGTATTGCAGCTGATCGGCCAAAGTACCGAGCGCCTCCATTCGCTGATAGAAAACCTGCTTAACTACAACGCCATCAAGGCGCACGGCGGCGGCAACGAGGCGCTGGATGTCGCCCGCCTGCAGCGTCATATCGAGGGGCATTTTCGTCACCGTCTGCAATCTCGGCGGCAGACCCTGCGCTGGCGGGGCCACCCCGAGGGCGTTTTTTGCGACCATACCCTGCTTGAAATGATTCTGGTGCAGCTGGTGTCCAATGCCGTCAAATACTCCCCCTGCGACAGCGAGGTCGAGGTGTCGTTTACGCAGCGGGAAAATGCCTTGCATGTCGAGGTGTTGGATGCCGGCGCCGGCATCGACGAGGAGGAAAAGGACAGAGTGTTTGCCGCCTTTTACCGCGGCCGCCGCACGCGCAGCGCCGAGCTGGCGGGCAGCGGCCTCGGCCTCAGCATAGTGTAC
>JBNKEN010000142.1:0-9242 GCA_050288805.1 Pseudoalteromonas sp. | reverse complement strand
GCACCCGCGGCCGGTAGAACGACTCGCACACCTTCGGCATCGGCACCGCGCAGCACACCCGGGCCTCCACGCCGTCCTGCTCGAGCACGCTCTGGAGCA
The DNA here is from genome assembly GCA_050288805.1 of Pseudoalteromonas sp. GTDB lineage: Bacteria > Pseudomonadota > Gammaproteobacteria > Enterobacterales > Alteromonadaceae > Pseudoalteromonas. The sequence continues at coordinate 9,143 of JBNKEN010000142.1, read as the reverse complement.
CCAGACCGTTCATCACGGTGGCCAGCATCCCCATGTGGTCGCCGACCACGCGGTTCATGCCCGCTTCGGCCAGTGAACCGCCGCGCAGGAAGTTACCGCCGCCGATCACCAAACCCACTTCTACGTCGAGTTCTACCAGTTCTTTGATTTCCTGGGCCATACGATCCAATACCTTAGGATCGATGCCGAAACCTTCATCTCCCATCAGCGCTTCACCGCTTAATTTGAGAAGAACACGTCTAAAAATAGGTTTACGATTGATATTCATATTGTTCCTGGCCAGCAAATACGTAGATAAAAAATAACCGCGCTTAAAGCAGGTTTAAGCGCGGTTATTCTAATTAATTTTCAGCAGTGAAGCAAAAGCTAAAGGGTGAATAATTTCGCCTTTTGAATGCCCCTGCTCCACCGTTGTAAATCGATTATTCGCCTTTAGCGGCTGCGATTTGAGCAGCAACTTCAGCAGCGAAGTCTTCTTCTTTCTTCTCGATACCTTCACCCAGCTCAAGACGAACGAAGCTAACAACGTCAGCACCGGCCGCTTTCAGTACGTCGGCAACGGTTTGAGAAGGATCTTTAACGAAGTTCTGACCGGTCAGGCTGATTTCGTGAGTGAATTTCTTCATACGACCTTCAACCATCTTCTCAGCGATTTCAGCAGGCTTACCAGAGTTGATCGCGATTTCAACTTGGATTTCCTTCTCTTTCGCTACAACGCCAGCGTCAACGTCTTCAGGCTTAACGAACTGAGGGTTGTTCGCAGCAACGTGCATCGCAACGTCTTTAGCCACTTCAGCGTCACCGCCAGTAAGAACGGCAACAACACCGATACGACCGCCGTGGATGTAAGCACCCAGGTTTTCACCTTCAACGTACTCAACGCGACGGATGTTCATGTTTTCACCGATCTTAGCAACCAGGGCAACACGCGTTTCTTCGAACTGCTCTTTCAGTGCGTCGATTGAAGGCTTGTTAGCCAGTGCGAACTCGGCTACTTCGTTTGCAAACGCAGTGAAGCTGCCGTCTTTAGCAACGAAGTCAGTCTGACAGTTAACTTCAACCAGTGCAGCAACGCCTTCGCCTTGCTTGATGATAACAACACCTTCAGCAGCGATGTTACCGGCTTTCTTAGCCGCTTTAGCAGCACCGCTCTTACGCATGTTTTCGATTGCCGCTTCGATGTCACCGTTGGTTTCAGTCAGCGCTTTTTTACAATCCATCATGCCAGCGCCGGTGCGCTCACGTAATTCTTTAACTAGGGCAGCAGTTACAGCCATTAGTAGTTCCTCAAATCCGATTCAGTTATAGACCGGCGGTTTCCCGCCTGTTAAGAATATCAAGCCTTCACCCGTGTTTGGATGAAGACTTGATGACAGCTAATTACTCAGCTTCTACGAAGTCGTCTTTTTCAGCTTGAACAGCGATGTTGCTTTCACGACCAGCGATGATAGCGTCAGTAACGGCGCCAGTGTAAAGCTGGATAGCACGGATCGCGTCATCGTTACCAGGTACGATGAAGTCAACGCCGTCTGGGTTAGAGTTAGTATCAACAACAGATACTACCGGAATACCCAGGTTGTTTGCTTCGCGGATAGCGATGTGTTCGTGATCGGCGTCGATAACGAAGATAGCGTCAGGCAGGCCGCCCATATCTTTGATACCGCCCAGGCTCTTTTCAAGCTTTTCCATTTCACGAGTCAGCATTAGCGCTTCTTTCTTGGTCAACTTTTCGAAAGTACCGTCTTGGCTTTGAGCTTCAAGGTCTTTCAGACGCTTGATTGACTGACGAACTGTTTTCCAGTTAGTAAGCATACCACCCAACCAACGGTGGTTTACGTAGAACTGGTCAGATTTCAGTGCGGCTTCTTTAACAGCTTCACTGGCAGCGCGCTTGGTACCAACAAACAGGATTTTACCTTTGTTAGATGCAGTGTTCTGAAGGAACTTCAGTGCATCGTTGAACATAGGAACTGTTTTTTCCAGGTTGATGATATGAACCTTGTTACGCGCACCGAAGATGAAAGGCTTCATCTTAGGGTTCCAGTAACGAGCCTGGTGACCAAAGTGAACACCGGCTTGAAGCATGTCACGCATTGAAACGTTTGCCATTTGTATATTCCTCTAATGTAGATTTGGGTTAGGCCTCCACATATCCCATAGCACCAACATGTCGGCGAACCGACCTGCACCCAAGTGTATGTGTCGATATGTGTGTGTGTTAATATTTAGGTTTATCTTAACTACAAAAAAACCAAACAAGATTTTATTTGTAAAAAGACGGCGCGCTTTATACCATATTGACGCCAACAACTCAATCCTTTGCGCAAAAAACGTGCGCATTTAAACCGCGAAAAAACGACTTTGGAGTATTAATGAGCGCAGTGATAAAAACCCCGGCCGAAATTGAAAAAATGCGCGTAGCCGGGCGGTTAGCCGCCGAAGTGCTGGAAATGATCGAACCGCATGTCAAGGCCGGGATCACGACTGACGAACTCAACACCCTTTGTCACGATTATATCGTCAACGTGCAGGACGCCATTCCGGCCCCGCTGAATTATCACGGCTTCCCGAAATCCATCTGCACCTCGGTTAACCACGTTATCTGTCACGGTATTCCAAACGACAAGCCGCTCAAGGACGGCGATATCATCAATATCGATATCACGGTTATCAAGGACGGTTATCACGGCGATACCTCCAAGATGTTTTATGTCGGCACCCCGAGCATTCAGGGCAAGCGCCTGTGCGAAGTGACTCAGGAATCCCTGTACCTGGCAATTAAAATGGTTAAGCCGGGCGTACGCCTCGGCGACATCGGCGCCGCCATCCAAAAATACGCCGAAGGCTTCAGCTACAGCATCGTACGTGAATACTGCGGCCACGGTATCGGCGCCGAATTCCACGAAGAGCCGCAGGTGATGCACTACGGCAAGGCGGGCACCGGCGAGGTGCTGAAGGCCGGCATGTGCCTGACCATAGAACCCATGGTTAACGCCGGTAAACGCCAGTGTAAGCTGCTGAAGGACGACTGGACCGTGGTCACCAAGGATCGCAGCCTGTCGGCGCAATGGGAGCACACATTGCTGGTCACCGACAACGGCGTCGAGGTGCTGACCCTGCGCAGCGACGAAGACCTGCCGCGCGTGATTGAGCACAACTAGTCGAACATCAACGGCCAAACACAAATAAACGAGGACAGTTCGAGTGGCCTTACCCAATAAAGTGAAAAAGCTGCTCGAATCCGCCGGGCAGCTTGACGATTACAAACAATGCTCGGCGTACTTCTACAAGTGGCTGCGCAACGAGTTCGACAAGCAGCCGGTCAGCAACCTTATTCGCGCCCGGGCGGAATTTATCGACCGCCTGCTGATCAAGCTGTTTCACGACTTCGCCCTGACCAACCACCCTGAACTGGCGATCATTGCCGTCGGCGGTTACGGCCGCGGCGAACTACACCCCTACTCCGACATCGACTTTATGATCCTGGCCGAGCAGTCCCCCGGCGAGGAGATCAGCGAAAAAATCGGCCGGTTCGTGACCCTGCTGTGGGATCTCGGCCTTGAAATCGGCCACAGCGTACGCACCATAGAGCAGGCGCTGGAGCAAAAAAGAAACGACGTGCATTTCGCCACCAGTTTACTCGAAAGCCGCCTTATCTTCGGCAACCATATCGCGTTTGAAACCCTTAAACACCGAATTATGGAAACCCCGATCTGGCGCTCGGACGAGTTCTTTCTCGCCAAGGTGCGCGAGCAGCAGTACCGCCACAAGAAATGCCACGGCACCGCCTACAACCTGGAACCGAACATCAAGGAAAATCCGGGCGGCCTGCGCGATTTGCAAACCATTATCTGGGTCGCGAAAAAGCACTTTCAGGCGGAAACCCTGCAGGAACTCATCAATCACGGCTACCTGACCCATGAGGAATACCAGGAGCTGCTGGAGTGTTTGGAAAACCTCTGGAACATCCGTTTTGCCCTGCATCTGGCGGCGGGCCGCTCGGAAAACCGCCTGCTGTTCGATCACCAGCCCCATGCGGCGGAGATCCTCGGCTTCGGCTCCGACGGCAAGGCCTCGGTGGAGCGCATGATGAAGCGCTTGTTCCGCATCATGAGCCGGGTACGCGAGCTTAACCAGATGCTGCTGGCCTACTTCGAAGAAACCATCTTGCCGGAGCGCAGCGAACATACTGTGGTGGAACTGGACCGCAACTTCGAGCGCATCGGCCACCAGATCCGGGTTAAGAATCCCTCGGTGTTTTTCCGCCGCGATCAGCTGCTGGCGCTGTTCGAGCATATCGCCGACCACCCGGAAATCACCGACATTTACCCGAGCACCATACGCTCGATGCGCCAGGTGCGCAGGCGCCTTTTGGGCGATCTGCAAGACTACGCCGCCTGCCGCGACGCCTTTATGCGCATTTTGAAGCACCCCAACGGCATGGGCCGCGCCTTCACCCTGATGCACAAGCACGGCATGATAGCGGCCTATTTGCCGCAGTGGCGCAACATCTTCGGGCAGATGCAGTTCGACCTGTTCCACGCCTACACGGTGGACGAACATACCCACAAGGTGATCAAGAACATTTACCGCTATTTCGATCGCCAGTCGGCGGACGAATTTCCGCTCTGCAGCGAAATCGTCACCCGTATGGACAAACCGGAACTGCTCTACATGGCGGGGATCTTCCACGACATCGCCAAGGGCCGAGGCGGCGACCATTCGGAACTCGGCGCCGTGGATGCGCTGGCGTTCGCCAAGCTGCACCGGCTGCCGAGCTCCGACGGCAAGCTGATAGCCTGGCTGGTCGAAAATCACCTGCTGATGTCGGTGACCGCCCAGCGCAAGGACATCAACGATCCGGACGTGATCAACGAATTCGCCTCCAAGGTGAAAAACGAGCGCCGTCTCGACTACCTGTACTGTCTGACGCTCGCCGACATTCGCGCCACCAACGACAACCTGTGGAACGACTGGAAGAACACCCTGCTGCGCGAGCTCTACCTGCTAACCCAGCGGGCGCTGCGTCTCGGCCTTGAAAACCCCATGGACATGCGCGACCAAATTCGCGACAAGAAGCAACAGGCCAAACAGCGCCTGCTCAACCTGGGTTACGACGAGCTGCAAATCGACATGATCTGGAGCCGCTTCAAGGCCAACTATTTCACCGCCTTCAGCGAACAGCAGATCTCCTGGCACAGCGAACACCTGCTGCAATCGAAAGATCTCAGCCAGCCGAGCGTCACCGTGTCCGACAAACCGATGCACGGCGGCACCCAGGTATTCGCCTACGGCCCCTACTCCGGCGATCTGTTCGCCCGGCTGGTCACCGTAATCGGCTCCAAGAAGGCGCAAATTCAGCACGCCCAGGTGATGACCACCAAGGACGGCTACGTGATCTTCACCTTCGTCATTCTCGAAGCGAACGGCGAGCCCTTGTCGGCAAGCCGCGGCCAGGCCATGCGCAAGGCGCTGGAACAAATACTGCTGGATCCGAAAAAGAAAATTCGTATCAAGAAGAATCGCTCGCAGCGCTTCAAGGATTTCAACATCAAGCCGAAGATCATCCTGCGCCCCCATGCGCGCAAGGACCGCAGCCTGATAGAAATTCAGGCGGTGGACATTCAGGGCCTGTTGACGAAAATCGCCGAGGTGTTCCAGCGCGAATCCCTGCATATCCATGCGGCGCGGATCACCACGGTGGGCGAGCGTGCGGAAGACTTCTTCGTGGTCTCCAACAGCAAGTACGACGCCCTCACCGACGAGGAGCAGGTGTCGCTTCACCGCGCGCTGTATAAGAAGCTGCGCGCCGAAACCGAGGCCAGCGAAACAGAATAACGGGTATAAGGCCCTGTGCCTTCACCCTTAAAGGAACAACAAGGAAACGAGGATCCTATGTCAGATTTAAAACAAACCATCGAACAGGCGTGGACCGACCGCGATTACATCAATCCCAACAGCGTCTCTGCCGAGATCAAGGGCGCCATCGAGGAAGTGCTTTCCTTGCTCGACTCCGGTGCTGCCCGCGTGGCGGAAAAAATCTCCGGCGAATGGGTGGTACACCAGTGGCTGAAAAAGGCCGTGCTGCTGTCGTTTCGCATTCGCGACAATGCGCCTATGCATGACGGCGTCAGCCAATATTTCGATAAGGTGCCGCTGAAGTTCAGCGACTACACGCCCGAGCAGTTCCAAAAGGGCGGCATGCGCGTGGTGCCGAACGCCGTGGCCCGTAAGGGCAGCTTCGTCGGCAAAAACGTGGTCTTGATGCCCTCTTACGTCAATATCGGCGCCTATGTCGGCGACGGCACCATGGTGGATACCTGGGCCACCGTGGGCTCGTGCGCGCAAGTAGGCAAGAACGTGCACCTGTCCGGCGGCGTCGGCATCGGCGGCGTACTGGAGCCGCTCCAGGCCAACCCCACCATCATCGAAGACAACTGCTTTATCGGCGCCCGCTCCGAAATCGTCGAGGGCGTGATCGTCGAGGAAGGCGCGGTGATCTCCATGGGCGTTTACATCGGCCAGAGCACCCGCATCTATGACCGCGAAACCGGCGAAATCCACTACGGCCGCGTACCGGCCGGCTCCGTGGTCGTGCCCGGCTCATTGCCGAGCAAGGACGGCTCGCACAGCCTGTACGCCGCGATTATCGTCAAGCGCGTGGATCAGCAGACCCGCGAAAAGGTGGGGATTAATGCGCTGCTAAGGGGATTGGACGACTAAGCCCGCTAGTCTTTCTTAAAGCAATAAAAAACAGCCCGGTTGGGCTGTTTTTCTTATCGCCCATAAGATTGCTTTATCTTGCTGCAAAAAATTTATCGAATGACTACTTTTTACTACTTCGCATCATATTTTTCCAATTGGAGTAATTATGGCTTTGAATGATATTAAGAAAATCATACTTGCTGTTAAAGAATCAACACAAGAATTAATCGTAAAAGGTGCCCCGATTATCGATGTGATTACAACAAAGCCGATAGTCAGCGTTGCAATCTCTGTTTTAAATATCAAAGACCACCTGTCAAAAGCCCGAATTGAACGAAATGCCAAATGTTTCGTAGAAAATTTAACTCATGATAATGAAAGTGCGCTATTGATTTTGCTTGATGAAATTCATGCAGATAAAGATCGGAGTGAAAAATTTTCAGATTGTCTGCTCGATATTCTAATGAATAGCCCTAGGCCGCTAAAGGCTAAAATAATGGCTAATTTAATTGTCGCGTTAGCGAATAGAAATATAAACATCGAGCAATTTGATAGACTTTGTTTAATGCTGTTACATGCATCTATTTTGTCGCTTGAAGCATTAGCTTCGTATTTTGAAGGAAATAATGGTAAGCGGTCATGGCAAGGCAGCTTAATGAGCAGTCACCCAATGGAACCCATGTTAAATTCATTAGGCGTGGTGAAAAGAGGCGGTTCAACAGTTACGATTAGTGAAGAAGGGACGTTACTATATAAATATGGCCTAAAGGGTGATGTAAAGGATGAAAGTGAACTACCACCGAAATTTGATTTACAAGGCGCTTCCCTAGAAAATGCGACTATATCAGGTGGTTCTTTCTAACCACTAACCTATACGGTCAGGTTTTTTGCCTTTTCACATCCGAATCCAATTTTGCGTCCTTGTCGGGTTGCCGACCCCCAGGAAAAGGTGGCCCGATGCCGAGGGATAATTCAGTCTACGCGCTGTAAAGCCGCCGTCCCATGACAAAAAAGCGTCGATCCCTCGGCGCTTTTCCAAACCGGCGAGCTACTTATTTTTGTAGACAACGCCGTCTTTCATCACAAAGCTGACATCGGCCAACAGCGCTATATCGGCAAGGGGGTTACCCTCTACCGCAACCATGTCGGCCAGGTAACCCGGTTTGATCTGACCTAAGTTCGCTTGCTTTAGCAGCGCAGCGCTGTTGACGGTGGCGGCCTGAATCGCCTGCAGCGGCGTCATGCCGAATTTCACCATACGCGAGAACTGGTGACCGTTGTCGCCATGCGGATAAATGGCGGCATCCGAACCGAACACCATTTTTACCCCGGCCTTCACCGCCTTGGTGAAATTATCGCGCTGGAGCTTGGAAACCATGCGTTCCTTATCCAAATTCTCTTGCGGTACGCCGTTTTGCTCACCGTAGGTCAGGGTATATTCGGTGTTGTAAATATCGCAGGAAAAATAAGTGCCATGCTTGATGGCCAGTTTTATCGCCTCGTCATCGGCAAAGCTGCAATGCTCGATACTGTCGATCCCGGCGCGAATGGCCGCCTTGATCCCCGAGACGCCATGGGCATGGGCCGCAATGACCATACCGCGCATATGCGCTTCTTCCGCAGCCGCGCGTAATTCGTCTTCGGTCAGCTGCTGAATACCGACCTTGGTTCCCTTTGAAAACACGCCGCCGGTGGCGCAAACCTTGATGGTGTCGGCGCCGAATTTAATATTCTCCCGCACCTTGGCCCGGATCTGCCAGGGACCGTCGGCAACCCCACCGGCCTTGGCTGCGGCCTCGGGCGGGGCAAAATTGTTATCGCAATGACCGCCGGTTACGCCCACGGCATGACCGGCCGACCAAATTCTCGGCCCCGGAATTTCACCGGCATTGATCCCGTCTCGCACCCCGATCACGCTATATCCGTCGGCACCTAAATTACGTACCGTGGTGAAACCGGCCATCAGGGTCTTTTTCGCATTCTTGACGGCCTTGACCGTGTTTCTCGGCACCGAGTTGCCCATCGCGGCCAGGAAATTATCTTCCGCATCGCTGGAGAGATGTACGTGCATATCCATAAACCCCGGCATCAGGGTTTTGCCCGGCAATGTGATCTCGGTCACCTGATCCGATAAGGTGAGCGTTTTCTTTGCTCCTACGGCGATGATTTGGTTGTCTTCCACCAACACGGAGACATTGGCTGCCAGTCGGCCCGTTGTCACGTCTAACACCGCTTCCGGTGTGAGCAGTACCTGTGCCGCCCAACCCGGAGCCGAAGCCATTAGGCATAATGCTGTAGTAAATATCGAGTTTTTCATTTGTTCCCAATTTTTTATTTTATTTTCTGCAAGAAATCAGCATATAACCGGCCTGGCAACAAGAAAAGCATAACGAGACAAACCGATTTAAAAGATATGCGGAAGAGAGAACAAAACGAGC
>JBNKEN010000141.1:0-2203 GCA_050288805.1 Pseudoalteromonas sp. | reverse complement strand
TCGGCCTGGGCGTTGAGAAATTCGACTTGCCCCTTTTCGTTAACCATAATGACCGCCTCGGCTAGGCGGTCCAACAACCTTTCGATGCTGCTTCGCTGGCTCATGGTGTTTCCCAAATTACCTATACGAACAAGTGTATGCCACTAATTTTAGGTCCTTGATCCGTTTTTTGCTGGTGCTGGTGTCGTGTTTTGTTCGGACGTAGCCGTACCGTGGGCGTATTGCGCGATTCAGGTGTCTTCCAGCGCCGTGGTGACCTTAAGGTCCCCGGTCAGGGTTCTGTGCACCGGGCAGCGGTTGGCGATTTCCAACAAGCGGCCTCGCTCTGCATCGCTCAGGTCGCCCTCCAGCCTTACCCGCCTTATCAGCTCCTGACTGTTTTCATATTTCTCAAGCGACAGGGTGACGCGGATATGCTTCAGTGCAATGCCCTTGTGGCGGGCGTACATGAGCAGCGTCATCGCGGTGCAGCTGCCGAGGGCGGCAAGCCGGTGATCGTAGGGAGAAGGGCCAAGGTTTTTACCGCCCAGTTCAACCGGCTCATCGGCAAGCCAGACATGGTTGAAGCCGGTCACCGTTTGGGTCAGTTTATGGTCTTTTTCTTCCACAACCACCACCTCGCGCGATTGCGGCGGATGTGCAGGTTCTGCCAACGGTTCGGCAAGGTAGCGGCTGGCCCAACCGGCGATGGCTGTCGCGGCGTATTCTGCATCGGCGCGGTCGCTGAGCATATGGTCGGCGGTATCCAGGCTGATAAAGCTTTTGGGGTGTTTTGCGCTCCTGTAAATCGTTTCCGCGTCCTCGATCGGCACTATGCTATCGGCCGGTGAATGCATCAGCAGCAGCGCCTTGCCGCTGAGATCGAAGCGCTCTTTTTCATGGTTTCGCAGGTCGTCGATAAACTGTTTTTTGATGGTAAAGCTGCGCACCCCGAGGTGTATCTCGGCCTCGCCGTGCGCTTCTATTTGTTCTATCGCGCCCTGAAGGTTTTTAATCAATGGGTCTGCACCTGCGGGGGCGGCGATGGCGACCACCGCCCGCACCGAATGTAAGCGAGCCGCCATCGCCAGTACCGCGGCGCCGCCCAGGCTGTGTCCGATCAGCAACGAGGGGGCGCGGTATTCGCTTTCAAGAAAGCGGGCGGCGGCCATCAGGTCGTCGAGGTTGGAAGAAAAGTTGGTATTGGCGAAATCGCCCTCGCTGTTGCCAAGGCCGGTGAAGTCGAAGCGCAGCACGGCATAGCCCAGTTCCACCAGTTTGCGTGATATCCGGCTGGCTGCGGCGATGTCCTTGCGGCAGGTAAAGCAGTGGGCGAACAGGGCATAGGCCCTGGGCGCGTGAGCGGGCCGCTCCAACGCCCCCGCCAGGGTTATACCGCGACTGATAAACCGGACCTTTTCTCTCACGTTTTTCTCCCTTGGATTGAGTGAACAAAAACCGTCATTAACAAGCATAAACTTAACGGCTTTTGTTGCAGAGATGAACGTATATTTAATCCGGACAATGAAATAAAAATCCCCGCAAGGCGGGGATTGTTAACTAGGCAATTTTGAACTGATTGACCAAACGCTGAAGCTGGTTACCGAGTTCCGCCAGCTGTCCGCTGGCCACGGAGGTCTGCTCCGCACCGGTTGCCGTCGCTTCGGAGATGTCCGAAATATTGTGCACGTTTTGGTTAATTTCCTGAACCACCGAACTTTGTTGTTCGGCGGCGGTTGCAATCAGGATATTCATCTGGGATATGGATTCCACCGTAGCCGTAATGCTGGTCAGAGAATCACTGGCCTTGGCCGCCTTTTCAACCAGTTGCTGCGTGCCTTCGCGGTTCTGTTCCATCGACGATACCGCCATATCGGCCCCTTCCTGAAGCGACGCAATCAACACCTCGATTTCCTTGGTCGAATCCTGGGTTTTTTGTGCCAGCGAGCGTACTTCGTCTGCCACGACCGCAAACCCGCGTCCTTGCTCCCCAGCGCGCGCCGCCTCAATTGCTGCATTCAGTGCCAGTAGGTTGGTCTGGTCGGCAATGTTTTTGATCACCTCCAATACGGTGCCTATCCCCTGGCTATGAGTCTTGAGGTTGTGAATGACCTCGGAAGAGGCGTCTATTTCATGGGCCAGATGGCGTATCGTATTGACCGTATCCTGGATCACTGTATGCCCCGATTTTGCTTCCAGATCCGCCGTTTGGGCCGATGCCGAG
>JBNKEN010000140.1:0-7559 GCA_050288805.1 Pseudoalteromonas sp. | reverse complement strand
CCGTACGCCGATGAACGCCATCATCGGCATGAGCCACCTGGCGCTCAGAACCGAGCTTACGCCCCAACAGCGCAACTACATAGACAAGGTCCATCGCGGCGCAACCTCCCTGCTCGGTATCATCAACGACATTCTCGATTTCTCTAAAATAGAAGCCGGTAAGCTGGATATGGAACAGCTTCCTTTCAACCTCGACGATGTGATGGACAATCTCGCCAACCTGATTGGCTTCAGAGCCGAGGAAAAAGGCCTTGAACTCAACTTCGACCTGCCCCGCGACGTGCCACGCGCGCTGATCGGCGATCCCCTGCGTCTCGGCCAGATACTCGTCAACCTGGGCAATAATGCGGTCAAGTTTACCGACACCGGCGGTGAAGTGGTGGTGCGGGTTGCGCCACTGTTGGTGGGGCGAAAAACCGTCCGGCTGCAGTTCTGTGTCGCCGATACCGGCATAGGCATGACACAGGAACAGCAAGCCAAATTGTTCCAGTCGTTCTCGCAGGCGGATACCTCCACCACCCGCCAGTATGGCGGCACCGGTCTCGGACTGGTTATCTCGAAAAAGCTGACCGCCATGATGAAGGGTGATATCTGGGTGGAAAGCCAACCAGGTGCCGGCAGCCGTTTCTATTTTACCGTCGAACTCGGTATCCAGCCGCAAAACGCCGCCGCGGCCCAATCGGCGCCAAGCGAATTCAGCGCCCTCAAGGTGCTGATTGCCGATGACAATGACACCTCCCGTGAAGTACTGTCCCATATGCTGGATGCGCTCGAGTGCCGAATCGAGCTGGCTGAAAACGGTGAGCAGGCGCTTGCTCACCTGATCAACTGCGATCGTAACGACCCCTATCAGTTGGTATTGATGGACTGGCAAATGCCCGGCAAGGACGGTATCGAGGTGCTACGCGAACTGCAGGCTCATTCCAATATCGCCCCCGTGCCCACCGTAATTATGGTCACCGCACACGGACGTGAGGAAGCCGCCAATGCGGCACAGGGGCTCAACATCAACGCCTACCTCACTAAGCCGGTCACCCGTTCCTGCCTGATCGACGCCATCGAACATGCCTTAGATCAGGAAGGCCATAAGCCGGGAGCCGGAAAAAGCCACGATCTGGCACAGAAGGCCACGCAGCAATTGAAGGGGGCAAAAATCCTGCTGGTTGAAGACAACGAAATGAACCAGGAATTAGCCTGCGAATTGCTCAGTTCCAACGGCATCCTGGTGGTGGTCGCCGAAAACGGCCAACAGGCACTCGATCTGCTTGCAAACGACAGCTTTGACGGCGTCCTGATGGACTGTCAAATGCCGGTGATGGACGGTTATACCGCAACTAGAAAGATTCGAGAACAGGCTCACTTGAAGGAGCTTCCCGTTATCGCGATGACGGCAAACGCCATGGCCGGGGATCGTGAAAATGCGCTCGCCGCGGGGATGAACGACCATATTGCCAAACCGGTCAACGTCAACCACATGTTCGTGACCATGGCTAAATGGATAACCCCGAGCAATGAATTCAGCGCCGGCCCCCGTGGCGAACCAGCCAAGTCTCAGCCTGCGATTCCGGCCTTAAACGGCATTGACACCCAGGCCGGTCTCGCCACAACACAGCAAAATGTAAGCCTTTACAGCAAATTGCTAAAACGCTTTTACACCAGCAATCGCGATTTCAACGCGTTGTTAATCGCCGCCGAACAAAGTGATGACACGGATGCAGCGATGCGCCTGGCCCATACCCTCAAGGGCACCGCCGGCATATTAGGCGCACGGGAGGTCATGCAAGCGGCCGATGCACTGGAACGGGCTTACCGCAATGATGAAAACACCGTTGAGGAACTGAAAAACGCGCTGACCCGAGAAGTAGATAAGGTGGTAGCAGGCATGGCGCAGTGGGTCGAGAACTCAGAGGACGTAACGGGCGTATCTCGCGACTTCGACAAGGACAAGGTGTTAGCGCTGGTTGCAACCCTTGCCGCAATGATTGAGGAATACGACACGGAAGCCCTCTACCAAATCAACAAAATTGCCGACGAGCTCAAGCACACTCGCCATCAACCGCTGCTAAAGGAACTGGAACAACATATAGAGAACTATAATTTCGAGCAAGCGGCCGAGCTGGTACCGCAGCTTCGAGAGGCATTGGCTGGATAGATATAGATAAACGCAAAGCCCGGCGTCCTCACAAACAAGAACACCGGGTTTTAGCCGTTTAAACCCGTGCAAACAGCGCCATGGTTTCTATGTGTCCGGTGTGCGGAAACATATTCATGATACCGGCCTTTTGCATGGCAAATCCGGCATCGAGTATCAGCTTGCTGTCCCGCGCCAGCGTCACGGGATCGCATGAGACATAAAGAATGCGTTTGAATTGTTTAAGCGGCAACTGGGCCAGAATTTCCTGCGCCCCGGTCCGTGACGGATCCAGCACCAGCACATCGAATGCCCTGTCGAACCACTCGGCCTTGCTGAGGTTTTGTGTCAGGTCGGCGCAATAAAATGCGGCGTTGCTCAAACCATTGTAATGCGCGTTTTCCTTGGCCACGGCAACCGCAGATTCAACCCCTTCAACCCCGACAACCCGGTTTGCTTTTTGCGCCAGGGTCAGTGAAAAGTTGCCGATGCCGCAAAACAAATCCAGCACCTGCTCGTCGCCCTGCAATGCCAGCCAGTCCAGCGCCTGCTTCAGCATCGCCCGGTTCACCTCGGCATTGACCTGAATAAAGTTATTGAGGCCGAAGTAAAGGCGCAGGTTAAACTTGTTGAGTTCGTAATAAGGACTGGCATCGGCCGCCCCGTCAAACTCCGTCTCGGCGCCTTGCCATACCACGAACCACTCGTGTTCAAGGCAGGTATCGGCAACCGCCTGTTTTGCCTTCTCGGCAATGGCCTTGGTGTGACGCAGCACCACATAGGCGCCGTTATCCGCCTTCACCAGCTGCAAATGAGTCACCGAGGCAAGCGCCGGGTGGGCAGCGAACAAGCCCTCGAATACCTCGAAGATGGCCGAAAACTCGCTGACCAACACGTCACAGCGGCGCACCTCGACTATCTTTTTCGAACCGGCCGCGCGGTAACCGAAGCGCACCTTTTTGTTGTCCCTGTCGAAAAACACGGCAACCCGGGCGCTGCGCCGGTAATGGGTCTGGCAGGAAACCAGCGGCGCCTGCCAGGGCACGTCTTCAAGCCCGGCAAATTTTGCAAACAGCAGGCCGACCGCCTGTTGTTTGTATTCCAGCTGGGCCTCGGGCTCCAAATGCTGTAACTGGCAACCGCCGCAGCGCCCGTAGTATTCACAAAACGGCTTGATGCGTTTATCCGACGGCTCGACAATTTGCGCCACGGTTGCTTCCATATAGCGGCTTTTGTCCGCCCGTACCCGAACACTGACCCGTTCGCCGGGCAGCGCGCCGTCGACAAAGCACACCTTGTTGTTTACCCGCGCGACTCCGCGCCCTTCGTGATCGAGGGAATCGATCGTCAGGGTGAGCGGGTCGTGGGCTGTGGATTTCTTTTTAGGCCGGTAAAACTGCGCCATTTCCTCTCCGTTAAAGATTGCTAAAGCAGGTCTAAAGCTATAACCTTACACAAGATTCAAGAGATTATAACAAGACTTATGACCCGAATAGGCTTGCGAGACTCGGTCCTGTTGTTGACCTTAGTGCCCACGGTAATCATCGGGCTGGTCCTTGGTGGCTATTTTACACT
Source organism: Pseudoalteromonas sp. (assembly GCA_050288805.1). Lineage (GTDB taxonomy): Bacteria > Pseudomonadota > Gammaproteobacteria > Enterobacterales > Alteromonadaceae > Pseudoalteromonas. Next base: position 3,853 of record JBNKEN010000140.1, on the reverse strand, counting down.
AAATCGTTACTTTGAACTCGATGAAAATCTGTTGAATCAGGGCACCACCATCATTGAGCCCCTTGCCCTGGCACTTGAACAACCACTCAAGCTGCAACAAAAAGAAACCCTGAATCGTCTTTTAAGCCACAGCCATAATAAGCACTCTCCGCTGATAAAAAGCATCGCGCTGTTTGATAACCGGCACCAGTTGCTGCTGACCAGCAACTTCCATCGTGATTTCGAACGGCTGGAACAGGAGCTCCCCGAGGGTGAGGTGCGCAGCACCGTGATTAAAAACCTTAACAACCACATCACCCTGTACACCCCGATCACAGATCACGACGGTCTTGCCAACGCTAAGGGCATGAAACATACGCTGCCCGAAATCGGCGTGCTGGCCATTCAACTTAATCGCGAACAGGCGATCGTCGGCCAGCAGCGGGCGGTGTTGGTATCGGGGATCATTATCGTATTGGCACTGCTGTTTGCCGTGATCCTGTCGATAAGACTCAGCCGTATGTTTACCCAACCCTTGAGTAAGTTAGTGCTTGCAACCGACAAGTTAGCCGAAGGAAAGAGGGATACCGGTCTTGAATATGAAATGCTCGGGGAGTTTGAACTGCTGCGCCAGGGCCTTAACACCATCGCCCTCAACATGGAGTTGCAAAAGGACGAAATGCAAAAGCATATCGACCAGGCAACCAGCGATTACCGGGAAACCCTGGAACAGTACGAAACCCAAAATATTCAGTTGAACATAGCGAAAAAAGAGGCGCAGGATGCCAACCGGGTCAAATCCGACTTCCTGGCAAAAATGAGTCACGAGTTGCGTACCCCGCTCAACGGGGTGATCGGCTTTACCCGGCAACTCTACAAAACGCCGCTTAACAAAAACCAAAAAGATTATCTCGATACCATCGAGCTGTCGGCTAACAGCCTGCTTGCCATCATCAGCGACATCCTCGATTTCTCCAAGCTCGAAGCCGGAGCCATGGAGCTTGAAAGCATCCAGTTTGAACTGCGCGATGCGGTCAACGAGGTGCTCACCCTGCTCGCCCCGAGCGCCCATGAAAAGAAACTGGAACTGTCTATTTCGATATCGCAACAGGTACCCGACCAGCTGATGGGCGACCCGACCCGTTTCAGACAGGTGCTCAGTAACCTGGTCAGCAATGCAATCAAATTCACCGAGCAAGGTTCGGTGACGATAGACATCAGTAACCGGTTGCTCGACGACAAACGCACCTCCCTGTTGGTTTCCGTGAAGGACACCGGCGTGGGGATCGCAACCGATAAACAAGACACCCTGTTCACCCCGTTCGGCCAGGCGGATTCGAGCATTACCCGGCGTTTCGGCGGCACCGGTCTCGGTCTTATCATTACCAAACACCTGGTTGAAGCGATGCACGGGCGGATCACCTTGAACTCTGCGCTCGGCAAGGGAACCTGTTTTACCTTCAACGCGATTTTCGCCCTGCCGGAACGCCCCTACACCGACGATCTCCCCTGCATGGTGCTGGGTAATAAACGTATGCTCTATCTCGAGCCCCATGAACATACCCACCAGGCCACCGTCGCCCTGCTGAAACAGTGGCAGCTCCAGGTCACCGCCTGTAAAACGGAAAACGATTTTGCAGCGGCGTTAGAACAGGGATTCAATTACGATATCTGCCTGCTCGGCCACCATGCCGAGGTCAACGAAATGAAAACCCTGAAGGAACAGATCCAGCAAGTCAGGCCGAGAACGGATTACCTTTACCTGATGCTCAACACCGTCTCTCACAACATGCGCGAAGCCCTGGTCGGCAGCGGCGCCGACGCCTGTCTCAGCAAGCCGCTGAACCACAGGAAGCTGTGCGAAACCCTGGCGGCCCCGTATCGCCTCGACCACCCGACCATCGCCGCCCACCCGGATCAGCCTCGTCTGCTGCCGCTGAAAGCGCTGGTTGTGGACGACAACGACGCCAACCTCAAGCTTATCCATGCCCTGCTTGAGGAGCAGATCGAAACCATAGACACGGCCCACAACGGCGCCCAGGCCGTGGCGCTGTGCAAAAGTCACAAGTACGACCTGATCTTTATGGATATCCAGATGCCGATCATGGACGGTATCACCGCGTGTAAGGTGATTTTGGAGTCCTCGCTCAATGAAGACACCCCGATCATCGCCGTCACCGCCCATGCCCTCGACGGCGAAAAAGAGGAACTGCTCAAGGTCGGATTCAAAAGCTACCTCACCAAACCGCTCGACGAAGACATGCTGAAAGAGGCCATCAGTGACTACAGCCCGCAGTATGCGCAATCCGGGCGCAAAACCGCTCAGAACCAGGAGCTTCCGCCGCCGTTTGACAGCCAGCGGCTCGACTGGCCGATGGCCCTGCAACGGGCCGGCGGTAAGGTGGAATTGGCGAACGAAATGCTCAACATGCTGCTGCTCAGCATTCCCGAAACCCTGACCCTGCTTGAAGAATCGCAGGAAAAGGAAGACACCGCTCACCTGCTGTCGATCATGCATAAATTCCACGGCGCCTGCTGCTATACCGGTGTGCCGCGCCTGAAAAAGCTGGCAGAAACCCTGGAAACGGCGTTAAAGAAAGGCTCGCCGATAAGCGAAATTGAGCCCGAGTTGTTCGAACTCCAGGATGAAATGGCGAATCTGTTGGCGGAGGCCGGTCTCAGCGAGCACACCGCCAGCAGTTAATCGGGATGCCTCAGCCCTGGCGGGCTTCCTGCATCAGGCGCTTCATATCGCGTACCGCCTTTTCCATACCGTCGATGGTCGCGCGGGCGATAATGGCATGGCCGATATTGAGTTCGTAGATTTCCGGCATCGCGGCGATCGGCTTCACATTGTGATAATGCAGGCCGTGACCGGCGTTGACGATCAGGCCGATACCGTGGGCATAGCGCACGCCCTGGCGTATTACTTCCAGCTCTTCAAGCTGTTCGGCATCGCTTTCGGCGTCGGCATAGGCGCCGGTGTGAATTTCGATGTAGGGCGCACCGGCATTCTTCGCCGCATCGATTTGCACCTTGTCGGCCGCGATAAACAGCGATACCTTGATACCCGCAGCGCTCAGGCGCGTCACCGCATCCTTGACCCGCTCGAAATTACCGGCGACGTCCAGGCCGCCCTCGGTGGTCAACTCTTCGCGTTTTTCCGGCACCAGGCAAACGTAGGCCGGATTGACGTCCAGCGCTATCGCCAGCATTTCTTCGGTCACCGCCATTTCCAGGTTCATTCGGGTCTGGATGGTTTCTTTCATCACATACACGTCCCGGTCCTGGATATGACGTCTGTCTTCACGCAGGTGGATAGTGATCCCGTCGGCACCGGCATGTTCGGCCACCGAGGCCGCATGGGCCGGATCCGGATAGCGGGTGCCGCGCGCCTGGCGCAGGGTGGCAATATGATCAACATTCACGCCGAGATATATTTCTTTCATGATTCTACCTGGTAATAAATAGTTCGCGACTTTTCAGCGGTTTACTGCCTAAAAGCGGCTTCAGTAAATAACGGCTGAGCTGCTTGGCAAGATACGCGATGCGCGGATCGTCAAACGCCCCTTCGGCGATGGCCGTGAGCTCAAGCCCGGTAAATCCGTGGCTGCCTGGCGGCTGTTCAAGCCAGCCGGCTTCGGAAAAATACTGGTATACGGAGCCGGTCTTCAACCCTTCCCCGTGCGCATCATAATGAAAGTCGATGCCGTAGCCCAGCAATTCCAGCAGGGAAAATTCAAAACCGCGCAGCGTGCCTTCGAGCGCAGCCCCTTGGGTCAGCGCGTCCAGATGCTCGCGATAAAGATCAAAGGCCAGTTCAACGGGCTCGTTGACCGGAATTATGCGGTTGCACAGTTCGTTGAGGTAAAAA